>JAEURM010000361.1 GCA_016789245.1 Anaerolineales bacterium | reverse complement strand
GGCTGGGCAACTTACAGCCGCGCTGGCGGTTTGCGCTGGAATTGGTGACCAACGAGATTGACGGCACACGGCTAGATTTAGATGGCTTGCTGGCCATCCTCAACGCCCGCACGCTGGAAGAAATTACAGACCAACTCGCCCTGCTTCTGCTCGGCCAACCTTTGGCCACGCCCGCGCGCACTTCCCTGCTCACCGCCCTCAGCGAAGCGGATGACGAATTTCCGCGTGTTCTAGTGGCCGGGCTAATTGCTTCGCCAGCGTTTCAATGGAGATAAGAGTGTCGAAGTGTCAAAGTGTCGAGTGGCCTGCCGCAAGGCTTAACGACCTAAAACTGGCGGAGGACACTTTGACACCCGACACGCGACACCCCCTTTCAGGAGCCTCTCAATGACCAACCCACTCACTCGCCGCCAATTCCTTCAATCTGCCTCAGCGCTGGCTGGCACAGTGGCCTGGCCCGCGTGGATGCCGCGCCTAAGCTTTGCGCCCAAACAAACTGCCCCACGCGGTGATACGCTGGTGGTGATTTTTCTGCGCGGCGCGGCGGATGTGCTGAACATGGTGGTGCCGCACGGTGAAGCGGCGTATTACGCCCAACGCCCCACCCTCGCCATTCCACGCCCCGATGATGCCCGCGCCCAAGCCACGCAACGCGCCGTAGATTTGGATGGCTTCTTCGGCCTGCATCCAGCACTGCGGAGTTTGCTCCCCGCTTGGCAGACCGGGCACTTGGGCATTGTGCATGCGTGCGGCGCGCCAGATGAATCCCGA
>JAEURM010000360.1 GCA_016789245.1 Anaerolineales bacterium | reverse complement strand
ATGTATTTCTGATACTCTTTTAAAGTAGTAGCGCCTATGGCGTGAAGTTCACCCCGGGCCAAGGCGGGTTTCAACAAGTTGGCGGCATCCATGGCTCCTTCACCGCCACCCGCGCCAATCAAAGTATGTATCTCGTCAATGAATAAAATGATCTCTCCATTCGAATCGGTTACTTCTTTGATTACTGCTTTCAGGCGTTCTTCAAATTCGCCTTTGTATTTAGCGCCAGCCACCAATAGCCCCATATCCAGCGAGACCAGAATTTTGGATTTTAGATTTTCGGGCACGTCTCCATTTACGATACGTTGCGCCATGCCTTCCACAATGGCCGTTTTGCCCACCCCGGGTTCACCTAAAAGGATCGGGTTATTTTTTGTTCTGCGCGAAAGAATCTGAAGTACTCTTCTGATTTCTTCATCTCGCCCGATAACCGGATCTATTTTTCCTTTCTTGGCCAGGTCATTCAGATTTTTCGAGTACCGTTCCAGCGATTTATATTTTGCTTCGGCATTCGGGTCCGATACTTTGGCCCCTCCCCGTAATTCTCTTATAGCTTTTACCAGCGAGGCTTTTTCAAAGCCCGCGTCTTTCATTATAGCAGATACTTTATCTTTGGTTGCAAGCAACGCGAGCAAGAGATGCTCTACGGCTATGTAATCATCTTTAAACTCGCGTAATTCTTTTTCAGCATTTTGCAGCGCGGTGTTGGTGTTTGGTGACAAAGACGGTTGTTGACCGGATACCTTCGGATAACCGTTTACTATTTCTTCCAG
>JAEURM010000035.1 GCA_016789245.1 Anaerolineales bacterium | reverse complement strand
ACCATTGGTTTTGCGCGCCGCTTTTCCACTTATAAGCGCGGCTCACTGGTGATGCGTGATGTGGATCGGTTGCTGAAAATTGTGAACAACCCCGCCATGCCGGTGCAAATTATCTTCGCTGGTAAATCGCACCCCATGGATGAGCCGGGCAAACGCGTAATTCAAGAAGTGTACCGGCAACTAAAGCGCGCCGAGTTTGCAGGCCGCATCGCCTTCTTGGAAGATTACGATATTAACTTGGCTCGTTACTTGGTGCAGGGTGTAGATGTGTGGATGAATAATCCCCGCCGCCCGCTGGAGGCTTCCGGCACATCTGGCATGAAGGCCGCCCTCAACGGCGTGCTTAACTTCTCCGTGCTGGATGGTTGGTGGCAAGAAGGCTACAACGGCGAGAACGGCTGGGCCATCGGTGATGAGAGCGAATCGCCCGATCACAACGCGCAAGACACGCGCGATGCCGCCAGCCTGTATGACACGCTGGAAAACCAAATTGCGCCGTTATACTACGCCGATGAACCCACCACCATGTCTGCTGGGTGGTTGCGCAAGATGAAAGATGGCATCTCCACTCTCGCCCCGCAGTTCAGCATGCGGCGCATGGTGAAGCAGTACGTGGATGAGATGTACATGCGCGAAGCCGCGCCCGCCTCGCTCAACGGCGCGAAGTAATTTCGCCTTTAGCTCGGTTCGTTCAGAAGGCAGTCTACGGACTGCCTTCTTTTGTTTCTCCGCTGTAAAATACCCCCATGCCTACTGAAACCATCCTTGCCGGTTTGTTTGTATTTGCCATGCGCGTGATTGATATGGCGCTGGACACGCTCCGGATGTTGTTTATGATGCGGGGCAAAAAGTTGTACGCCGGGTTGATTGGTGCTACGCAAGCCGCCGTCTTTATCTTAGCCGTGAGCCAAGTGCTGAGCGGCCCGCTGAACTTTTGGACGGTATTAGGTTATGCGTTAGGCTTTGGCACGGGCGTAATGTTGGGCATGGTGGCCGATGAGCGGCTGGCCATTGGCTATAGCGTCTTTCGCATTTACTCGCCCACCAACGGCGCGGCGCTGGCTAACGCTCTGCGGGAGGCCGGGCACGCCGCCACAGAGTTTACGGCGCAAGGCAAAGATGGCGCCATTACCATGATTACGTGCATTGTGGAGCGCAAGCAAGTTCCCCGCGTGCGCGATTTGCTGAACAAAGTGGACTCAACGGCGTTTGTAACGCTAGAAGATTCCCGCCCCTTGCAACACGGCTACTTTCGGCACTAATCCGCCGCTTCACCATCTAACACAATAATGCCCAGCGCATCTGGCCCGAGGAGCGTGGCGAGGGAGGGACTATAGGTGATGATGGGCCACTTTTGGCCGGGCAGTTCCGCCGCTAATTGCTCTAACAACGCGCGCGTATCTTCTGTGGGGCGGGGCGTGGGTTGCACAATGGCACAGCGCTCAATGGTGCCAAACTCAATGGAGTATTCCACCAACTTCTCAATGGCCTCGGCCCGCGTGCGCGCTTTCTCAATCGGCAGTAAATCACCCTCTTCCAACGCCAAAATGGGTTTGATGGTGAGCATCTCGCCCAACAGTGCATGTGCGCGGCCAATGTGTGAAAGCCGCGCCGCATACGCCATGGTATCTGAGAAAAATACGCCATACAGTTGCGGAATGTAGCCACGCACTGTTTTCACCAACGCCTCCGCCTCGGTGCCGCGCTCCGCCTCCCGCACGGCGGCTTCCACCAGTGCGCCCAGCCCAATGGAGGCCGTGGCTGAATCAATCACATGAATGTGCGTGCGGCCCTTTAGCGCCTCCGCGCCGGCGCGCGCATTTTGGGGCACGCCACTCAGCTTGCCAGAAAAGTGCACACACACAATCGTATCTGTGGTTTGAGAAAGCTCTTCAAACAGCGCGGCAAAATATTCCGGGGAAGGCGGCTCCAGCTTGGGCAGTGGGCCGCCGTTGGCGCGTTTAAACAATTGCTCGGTGGTGAGAGATGTTTCCGGAACAACCTCTCCGCCCACGCGCACGCCGAGCGGCACCACGCGCACGTTGTGTCTCTTGGCGTAGTCCGGCTCAAAAAAGAAGGCGTTGCTATCAGTAACAATTCGTATCATTGAGAATGAGTTGCGTGACCAGTGGTGGGTGACGGGTTGTTTGTCTCGTCACCCGCCACTCGTCACTTGAGTTATTCCACTGAAATAATATAGTAGTAGTGCGGCTGGCCGCCAAAGTGAAATTCAACCGCCAATTCGGGGTAGCGCTCCCGAAGCGTCTCGGCCAGTGTTTCTGCTTCGGCTTCGCCTGTATCCAGCCCGTAGTAAAGTGAAATCACTTCATGGCTGGCCACATCCATGCTTTCCAGCAAGTTGAGCACCGTGCTGATTAGGTGTTCATCCGAAACTTTGATTTTGCCGTTGTGCAAACCAATAAAATGCCCCTCGGTGACTTGCACGCCGTCTAGCTCCACCGTGCGCGTGGCCTGCGTCACCTCACCCGTTTGCACGTTGCCCAAACTGCGGTTCATGGCCGCTTCCACATCTTCCAAATCACCATCCAACACCAATTGCATCAGCGCGGCCACACCTTGCGGAACAGTGCGGGAGGGAATGACGCGCACGTGCTTTTGCGTGTGTTGCGCGGCCTGCTGAGATGCCAGCAAAATGTTTTTGTTGTTCGGCAGAACAATCACTTTATCGGTGGGCAGGGCTTCAATGGCGTTGAGAATTTCTTCGGTAGATGGATTTTGGCTTTGCCCGCCACCCACAATGGCCGCCGCACCCATAGAAGCTAACACGCGGGATAAACCATCACCGGGGGAAATGGCCACCACACCGATTTGCCCCGTTTGCACCGGTGTGAGTTTGAGCGGCTCACCCTCGGTGCCGCCCACTTGGGCCAACAGGTTTTCCATGTGCACATTCGTAATCGTGCCAAACTGCTCGGCCAACTCCAGTGGCTCATGGCGGCGCCTCTTGAGCAGGTGAATGTGCACGCGGTACATACCATCGCCCTCGCCCACCTGAATGGCCGTGCCCATTTCTTCTAGCTGTTTATAAAAGCTGGGCAGGTGTAACGCGCTCTTGGGCTTGAAATCTACAATCACTTCCCACTCTTGCCCGGGCTCGGCGTTGTTCAGTGCGGCGCCCACGGCTTCCAAGTTCAGCGGCTTCACCACCACATCCACCGGCTGGTCTAGCGCTTGGCCGCGCAAAAAGCGCAACATGCCCTCCAGCAAAACGGTGAGGCCCTTGCCACCCGAATCCACCACGCCGGCTTGTTTAAGCACCGGCAATAAATCTGGTGTGCGCAAAACGGAGGCGTTGCCGGCATGCACAATGCGCTCCAACAAGGCGCGTAGTTCATGGTGGCGCGCGGCGGCATCTTCGGCGGCGGCGGCGCAATCTTTCACCACCGTGAGGATAGTGCCTTCCACTGGCCGCACAGCCCCTCGGTACGCCGTCTCAGCCGCTTCCCGGAGCGCGCGTGCGAAGAGCGCCGTATCAAACGTTTCGTGCCCATCCAGCGTCCGCGCTAGGCCGCGCCAAATTTGAGAAAGAATAACGCCGGAGTTGCCCCGTGCACCCATCAGTGCTCCATGCGCGATGCTTTGCGCCATTTTGCCCACGTGCTTTTCTGTGCGGCCTGCCACTTCACGCGCCGCGGCCTGCATGGTCATCAGCATATTGGTGCCGGTGTCACCATCCGGGATAGGGAAAACGTTCAGGGCGTTGATGATTTCGCGGTTGGTTTCTAGCCATGTAATACCGGCTTCGGTCAGTTGTTTCAATTGCTGGCCATCGCAGGCGTACACATCGCGGTAGGCGCGGGGCGGGGTGGTGGTCGGTTCGGCAGTGGTCATAGCTCAGATAAAAATAATTGGGCGTGAAATAAAAATAACCGCCGGTTAGGCAGTTGGGTGACTAATCCGTAAGCCTTGTACATGCACGTTCACTTCTTTCACATGCAGGCCGAGCGTTTTTTCAACGTTGAAGGTGACGGCGTTGGCTAGGCTATTGGCTACCGTGCTGATGCGGGTTCCGTACTCCACAATCACAAACACGTTAATCACCACGCCGCCCTCCTGAAACAGTACTTCAATGCCGTGGCGAGGGTCACGGGTGATGATATTGGTGAGGCCATCCACCACGTTTTTGGCGGCCATGCCCACTACGCCGTAGCTTTGCAGGGCGGCTTGGCTGGCCACCGTGGCCACGGCGGTGGGAGAAAGTGAGATTTTCCCGAGTAAATTGTGTTCTTCAGATGACATAGTGACCTAGGTTGATAGACTCCAAGCTCTGTGATAATATCTCGCCCGTTCGGTTTTGGGAATGTCTTTGTATGAGACGGCCCACGGGGCCGTCTCTGTTTGTCTGGAAAGGAAAAGTATCATGGCTCACTGTGCAACCTGCGGCAAGACGACGACTTTTGGCCGCAACGTATCATTCTCTAAGCGCCACACCCCCCGCACCTTCCGCCCCAATTTGCAGAAGACGCGCGTGCTGGAGGGCGGCCGCTTGGTGCAGAAGACGTTGTGCGCGAAGTGCATCAAAGCGCTTGGCAAACTGAAATAAGTCTCGGTTCTGCTTTTCCCAGCCGGTTCTTGAAAAAGAGCCGGCTTTTTTGTTAAACGGATGACACGGATGAGTCAACGGATGGAACGGATTGAGCGGAAGCATCCGTTTCATCCGGCGTTATCTGTTCCATCCGTTTTTGAGTTTGGCAATGGCCTCAGCGATGGTGCCACCGCTTTTGAACACGGCGTTACCGGCCACAAACACGGTTGCGCCCGCTTGGGCGGCCAATGGCAACGTGTTGGCATCAATGCCGCCGTCCACTTCTATTACGGCACTTGGGTTTTGCGCGGCGAGTTGTTGCCGCAGATAAGTAATTTTAGGGAAGGTGCTGTGAATAAACTTCTGCCCACCAAAGCCCGGGTTCACCGTCATCACCAATACTAAATCTACTTCAATCAGCACTTCACTCACGGCGCTGGCCGGAGTAGCGGGATTGAGGGCCACGCCCGCGTTCACGCCTAATTCTTTGATTTGTTGAAGCGTGCGATGCAAGTGCGGGCAGGCTTCCACATGCACGGTGAGGCGGTTGGCGCCGGCTTTGGCAAAATCGGCCAAGTAGCGCTCCGGCTGTTCAATCATCAGGTGCACGTCCAGCGGCAGTTGCGTGGCGCGGCGGGCCGCTTCCACCACCAGCGGGCCAATGGTAACGTTTGGCACAAAGTGGCCGTCCATCACATCCACATGAATCCAATCCGCGCCCGACGCCTCGCACTGAGCAATTTGCTCAGCCAAGCGGCCAAAATCTGCGGAAAGGATGGAAGGGGCAAGTTTCATTAATGCTTTTCACCGCGAAGGCGCAAAGAATTTCTATTTCTCGCCAAGAACGCTAGGGCCGCAAAGGTTTTCTTAGCGGGCTTGGCGTTCTTAGCGAGAGTAACAGTCTGCAAATTTTCTAAAGCCATCTGATTTTACTGCGCGGTGAAAGCTTTAGCGGCCTTGCAGGCGCAAGAACCACGCACCTACTAACGCTTCTGCCGGTTTGCCACGGATGGAGAGAGATTTATCTCTGAGTGCAACTACCGGATTGTAACCAAAGGCTGAAAGGCCTGTGACCCACGGCCGGCTGTACGCCGCGCTGAACACGGCTTGGTAAGTTTCCGCTTGTTCGTTCAAATCTAGCGCCACGCTGGGCACATCTGGTGAATCGGGGTTGAAATCCCGCACATCGCGGCACGGCCGATCTGGCGCAGAAATACATTGTGTGCTCCAGCCATCCGCAGAAGCGTACGCCAAACTAATGAGGATGGGTTTGCCAAAGCGTTGCTGAACGGGCAGGAGCCGCAAGTCTAACACGTTGCCAGCGTTCACCGTCATATCAGCCAGCGGGCGGCCATTAATATCTGCTAACTTGGCCCACCAGTGAATGCGGATGATATCCACTGAATCTAGGAACTGCGGCGGGTTGGGCCACAAATCATTGGTGCCAGTGAGTAAAAGTTCAAACGCCAAGCGGCCTCTAAAGCGCTCACGGACGCGGGCAATGAGCGTGCGCCAGCGCGTATCGGCATCGGCGGGCGCGCCCGGCTCACCGGGCAAACTCGGTTGCAAACGGTAATCACCAATCACCAACGTATCCACGCCGCTGGCTTGCGCCAAATCCGCGTGAGTGAGCATGTGGCGTTCATAGGCCGCATACCAATCATTCCACCACGCCGGGTTGAAGCCGGCCCAATACTCACAGCCGCCGTAGGGCACGTAATCACACGTTAGCGGGTGAAGCGTGGCCCGCATGTTGGCCGCATTAATTTGGCCCACCAGCAACCGCAATTCTTCGGCAGGCATGGTGAGAGCGGTATCATCCGCTAGCACGGGCGGGGTGAGATTGCGCACGCGCACGCGCCGGAAAATAGTGACGGTGTTGGCCGCAATTACTTGCGCGTTGCGGATGGCTTCGGGATAAAACTGCGCGGCGTAAGGTTGCCAAGTTTCGGCAAAATCTAAGCCAGCCACAAAGCCCGGGCGTGGAGCGGGCGGCGGCAGTTCTAAATTGATGGGTGGTGGCGGCGCAGACCAGCGCCACTCATTGATTGTATCTTTGAGCGCCTGCGGCAGAAGCGTGGGCGTGAAGGAGCGGCCAATGGCTACTGCGCCAGCGGTGGCCGCATCATCCGCCGCGCCGCACGCCAAGTTGCGGCAATAGCGGTAATACACCGGCCCGTTGAAGTTGACGGGGTTTTCTAATTTATAGCGCCACGTATTGACGGACGCACGCCACATGGGCAAGGGCGGCAACCATTGGTCAGCCGTTCTAAACTGAATGGCCAGCACATCGTTCGCCAACGTGCTGGGCGGCGTCACAGCTTCAAAATTCACGGCGGAGGACGTGCCGGTGTGCCAATCGGCCACCACATCATTGGTACTCGCATCACTAAACGGCACAATCAACTGCCGCACGCGGCGCGCCCCAGATGCAATTTCATTATTCCAGTAGCCATCTCCCAACGTATACGCGTAACGCAGAACGGAGCCTTCAAAGAGAAGCACGCTGGCTTGGAACCGGCCCGTGCCATCATTGGCGGGCGTGAGCACGGGCGCACGCGCCGCGCTAATGGCCGAGCCGGTTGGCCCAATTGCAAATGTGTTGCCCAACTGCGCCACGTTACCAATCAGCCGGATGGCGGCCAGCGCATCCGTTCCTGCTGGCGGCGTAACATAGAAAGTGATGTGCAGAGCGTTGGGATCTGGCGAAGCTAAATCTAACAGCGCGGTTTGGCTCGCGGGCACGCTAACGTTGTTTTGGGCGGCGCGCAGGGAGCCATCCGGCGCTAAATAGGTTACGCGCTGATTGCCAGCCGGCACGTTGTAAAACGCATAACTGCCATCACTGGCGGTGAGCGTTAATTGCCCGGCGCCAGAAACTAAAATGCCGCCCACGCCCAAGCCGGTGTTGCTGTTGCGGATGACGCCCATCAGCGCACCTTGGTCACCGCCCGGCCAGCCGCTATCGTTCCACGCCGCCACACTATCGGAGGCGGTGGCGTTGGGTTCAGTGGCAATAAACAAACGGTAGCTCACCGGCTGAAGCACCGGCGTCACTTCAAAGGCGTAAGTGGGTGCGGTGCGGATGTAGCGGTAACGCAGAACATCATTTTGTGTGGCGGGCGCGGAGGCCGTCCACACGCCGTTGCCAGCACTGCTCATGGGCACTAGCGTGCGGTTGCCGGTGATTTCATCCATCAGCTCAACAGCCACGCCAGCATTGACGGGCGTGTTAGGCGGCGTGCGCACATTGAAATTGATGAGGCCGCTGGGGAGCGGGGTGGGTGGCACGCCCGTGGGTGGGAGCGGCGTGCGCGTGGCAAAACTTATTTGAGGGATGGGCAGAGCATCGCAGGCGGCCAAGGCCAGCGCCGCCACCAGCAAAACTATGCGATTGAATGAGCGACTGAGCATAGCCCCAATTCTAATGCAAAACGGGGGAGGTTAAGGCCGTAGAAATACCGAGAACGATTGATTATTCGTTGGTTTCGTCCGGCCAGCCGAGGCCAGACTTGCGTGAGGCTTGCTTAAGCAACTCGGTTTCGCCCACACGTGAACGAACCGCTTCGTACCAAGCGGCTTTATAGTTAGCTCTAAAGCGGAGCACTACGATAAACATATACAGTATCATTAAGAATGATCCACCCATAAAAACCCAGATGGAAACATCCCCAAATAGTATTTGCGTTATGAGCGCAACACCAAGAACAACTGTCACACTTGCGTTCATGTGGCCGAGTTCTGTTTGACTCAGCTTGCTTTCTGCTTCCACCACATCTCGGACTATGTGTTCAGGAAATTCGCGGAAACGTTCTATGCTTGTGCTTAGCCCAAGTTTATCCCAACGCCTTCGCAAAGCTTGGTTTGCGACCCAAGCCATCGTGTTGCCAGCCAAAAGAAATACTGCGAACATCAGAATTGTTGGATAAATTGTTGCTCCGAATAAATCCGTTACTGTTCCGCCGCTCCAGATCCAAAAGCTTAGCACTGTAAGGCATATTAATACAACGGCAGTGCCTGCCGTGCCACCAATGCTGGAAGCCCAAAAATTATTTTGCGCTTCAATGGTGCGCTCATTATTTGGTTCAAGCCATTTTTGCAAACGAGCTACAAGCATGCCAATGACAATTAAGCACGTAAAGGGGATACCGAATTTGAGTATTACCGAAAAAGTTAATGCCCCCAAACCGCTCCAATCTGTAATGTACGCTAAGGTGAGCTGGATTAATGCCAGCATTACGGTAGAAGCAAGATCGGCTTTTAGAGCTTCATGATATGGCACAAAAGGGATGATTAGGCCAAAGCCAATCAGTGTGCCCATATATGTCCAAGAATAACCTTGATCAAAAAAGTTATCTAAATCGCCGCCATTGGCGATGAAGAACCACGCCATCGCCAAGATAGGCGTGAACGCTAAAAATGTTTGTGCCCAGTTGCGTATTTTGGAGGATTGGGGTGATGGGGACATATGTAAGTGTATTTTAGGTGGACACCTAAAAACTTAACGCCGATAACGCCGCCAACATGCTGACACTTCACATCACCCCGCCCGCTATCCGTTGAAACGGACGGCTAGTGGTTGGGAAACCCGTGCGGCGGGTTTGGCTTTTTTGTGGCAGGCGTCGGCTTCCAGCCGATGCCGTGAAATGGCGCTGGCTAGAACTTGACCCAACCGTCACCCGCCGCTCGCCTCACTCCTGAATTGACTTGAATCCCTCGCCCACCGCCTCGTGCGCTTGGCCGATGACGACGAAGGCCAGCGGGTCTAGTTCTTTGATGATGGCTTTGAGTTGGCTCACTTCTGAACGGCTGACGGCGATGAAGAGAACGTGCCGCTCCGCGCCGGAGTACATGCCCTCACCGCCCCAGCCGGTAACGCCGCGCCCCATTTCTTTCATCACGCGCTCCGCAATGGTGCGCGGTTGCGTGGTGATAACGGTAGCCGCGCGCACCACGCCTAAGCCCTCCGCCGAGGCTTCTGCGGCGACGCCAGAGATGTACAACGCCACCACGGCGTACAGGGCAAAATTCCAGCCAAAGGCGAGGCCAGCCGCAAACACAATCACCGTATCCGTAAGCAAGTAACTTTGGCTGAGGGGCACGCCGCGCCACTTGCCCAGCAAGCGCGCAATAATATCTGTGCCGCCGGTGGTGCCTTGCGCGCGGAACACTAGCCCCAGGCCCACGCCGCCCAGCACGCCGCCGTACAACGCGTTGAGGAACAAGTCTTGCGTGACGCCGGTTTTGGGCAGATATGCGGCCAGCACATCTACCAGTGCGGAGTAGGTGAACACGGTAAACACGGTGCGGGCCATAAAGCGCCGCCCGCCCAAATACCGCCAGCCGATGTAAAACAGCGGCAGGTTGAGCACAAACGTCATCACGCCAATAGGCCAGCCGGTGAATAAATTGATAATCTGCGCCAAGCCACTCACGCCGCCCGCCGCTAGCTGTGCGGGAATCAAAAACAAATCCCTGGCAAGGGCTTGGATGATGCAACCGAGAGTGATGAGCGCGTAATCGCGAAGACGGGAGAGCATGGCCCAATAATAACCAATAACGAATAACTTGTTATTGGTTATTAGTGCTTCGTGCTTCTCTCGCGGCGCGTCTGGCAGAACGTTTATCTAGCGTGGGCGCGGTGGGGCGGGCGTGGGCGGGCGGCAGGATGGTGGGGAGCGGCGTATCCGTGCTTAGGCCGCTTCTAATTAGGCGGAGCATTTCGGCTTCGGCGCGCGCGTCAGTTTCCGGCGAGACGTAGCTGGCGAGGCGTTGCTCCACTTCGGCGCGGGTGCGTTGCCCTAAATCTTGCGCGCCATCTTTGGCCCACTGCTCACGGTTGGTACGGTCATAAATTGGGCCGGGGAGGTACAACTCTTGCGGCCAATACTTCAGCGTATGCTCGCTCGTCAGCAAATGCTTATCGGCCAGTAACTGCCGCACCAAATCCACGGTGGGTAAATCTTCCTTCACCGCGTAATCGCGCACAAAGTGTAAGGCTTGCGCGCACAGTTCATTATCTAAAACCAATTTTTCTAAACTAAAGGTGAGCACGTAATCCAACATGCCGGGGCCGCTTACGGAATTAACGCCGGCCAGCGCGGCCAACAGCGCACTGCCAAACGTTTCCGCACCAGCTTGCGCATCAATAAATTTGCCTTCACTCAGCGCCATGTAACTTTGCGTGGGCAGGCCAAGATGTTTGGCCACGGTCACGTACGCGGTATCTAAGTAAAGTGATTCAATCGCCGCCATCGGTGATTGCGCCGTTTTCATGTGGAAGGCTGCCGGTGCCCCGCCGAACAACACCGGCGTACCCGGCTTCACAATCTGCGCCATGGTTAATCCGGCCAACACATCGGCCACGTGCATTACGGTTGCGCCCACCAAGGTTACGGGCGCAATCAAGCCCATCAATGTTACAGGCACAATTTCCACTGGGATGCCCCACTCCGCGCAATCCAATAAATTTTGGCAAGAGTCTTCACTGTAACGGTAAAAGCCGGTGGCCGTGATGGTGAAAATGCTCATGGGCCGCGCAATCAAATCGGCTTTATCAGCGCGGAACAACTGCATCATTTCACCCATGCGTACCGTGCCATGCTCCGTAAACGCGCCGCTCACCACCGGCTTGAGCGAGTTAAGCATACACAAATACAGCCGCCACGCATCACTCACTTGCGGCTCCAAATCATTGGTGCTGAAGGCGGTGGCTAAGTACGCAATATTTTCTAAGCCATCGCACAGCCGCACATACTCAATAAAATCCCGCGTGTTGGCCAGCCGCGTATCACCGGTGCGGTGGTCTAGCAATTTCAGCCCGCTGGAGCCGGGGACGAAGTGCACGCGGTTGCCGCCGAGTGTGGCGTGCGGGCGGCCATCGCGCGTGAAGAGCGTAAATTCATTCGGCGTGGTGGCAATAGCGCGCTCCACCACTTCCGGTGGAAAGAGCATACGCGGCCCATCGCCGGCCGTATCCCGCATCTGCAAGCCGTGGGCTAACAACAAATCGCGCATCTTAGTGCCGCGCACTTCAATGCCAATCTCCGCCAAAATGCGTTTGGCTTCGGAGATGATTTGGATGATTAGCTCAGGGGGAACAACTTGAAGAGATGGGCGCATAAGTGGGTGATTTGATGTTGGGGTGACAAAATGACTCAATCATCTTGTCACCCCAACTCCTTGTCAGCGAGTTACGGTTTTCAAAATCTGCCTAGCCGCATTGCGCCCACTGCCGCCGCTGATGCCGCCACCGGGGTGCGTGCCGGGGCCACACAGCCATAAGTTATTAATCGGCGTTTTGTGTTGCGCCCAGCCAGACAGGGGCCGCATAAACAGAATCTGATCCAGCATCATCTCGCCGTGATACAGATTACCCTCCGTCAGGCCGTACTCACTTTCTAAAATTTGGGGCGAAAGAGTTTGAGAATTAGTAATGAGAGAATTGAGATTGGGCGAGTATTGCGCCAGCGTTTCTAAAACAACGCGCTTAATCTCCGATTCTCCAATGCGCCCTTTGAAGGGCGCATACTGCATATGCACGCTCATCACATGCTGGCCGTTGGGCGCA
>JAEURM010000358.1 GCA_016789245.1 Anaerolineales bacterium | reverse complement strand
CCTCAGCCTGGTGATTGCTGTGGTGGTGGGGCTCGTATTCTCGGTCGAGAAGGATGCGTCGAATGTCCTTCGTCCCGTTTTGGACATGGCCCACGACCATCATCACGAGGAATCAAAGTCCTTCGTGGAAAAAATACGTGCGGCATTTGTGATCACTGCGGATGAATTCTTTGAGATGGGGCGTTATCTGATCGTCGGGGCATTGCTGGCCGCGGGGCTGCAAACTTTTATTCCGCAATCAGCCTTGCTGACGATTGGCAGCGGCCCTGTGTTATCCGTTTTGGTGATGCTTGGTCTGGCGATCCTGCTTTCCATTTGTTCCACGGTGGATGCATTCGTGGCGCTTGGGTTTGTTGGCACCTTTAGCTTTGGCTCTGTGCTGTCCTTCCTTGTGTTTGGCCCCATGGTGGATATCAAAAGCATCATCATGTATGCGCAGGTATTTAAAAAGCGTTCCGTGGCTTATCTTGTTTTGATCCCGTTTGTCATGAGCCTGCTGTCCGGGATCATTTTCAACTATCTTTCCCCATAGGTGCCTCATGCCGCATAGATTGTATCGTTCCTTTCAGGCGTTATTGCTGCTGGCTCTTTGCCTGTTTTTTGCGGGCAAACTCGCCAGCGGACAATTGTCGTATTACATCAATTTGCGGTTCATCCCGCTGACCATCTTTGGGGTGATCTTCCTTGCTCTTTTGGCGCAAACATTGTTTAGTGAAAACAGACGATCCCGCCAGCAGGAACATGAAGACGAACATCATGACCATGATCATGTGCCGGCAAACCTATGGTTCATGGTT
>JAEURM010000357.1 GCA_016789245.1 Anaerolineales bacterium | reverse complement strand
TTCCAGATCGGGATCGTGAAGGTGCGGACGGTGCTTTCGATCTCGGCGTCGCGGATCAGATTGAGGCGTTGACCTTGCTGCGCCGTCGCGGCACGAAACGGCGCCAGCGCCAGCAGCGCTAGACAGATGAGGGTGGTGATGCGTTTGAACACGGTCGGCACGGGTCTTCGGCAGGCTAGGAACGAGCGGCGGCCGCGTCAATTGTGCTCCGCCGCTCTGGTCGGCGCCTTCTTGCTGACGGGTTGTGGCATTAGTGAGACGGACCGGGCGCGCGACCGCGCCGAGAATGCGGAGAACCCGGCCGGCCTGACCGCCAATGTGCGTGGACTGTCCAAGGTGACGCGGGGCGCCGCTTTCGCCGCCACCACCGCCGACGAGGGGCGTGCTGCCGAAGTCGGCCGCGACGTCCTCCTGGCCGGCGGCAATGCCGCCGATGCCGCCGTGGCCATGTATTTTGCACTCGCGGTGACACTGCCCTCGGCGGCGTCGCTCGGCGCCTCCGGTGCCTGCATCGTCCACAACGACAAGACCAAGAAGGCCGAGGCATTCGTTTTCGCGCCGGTCGCCGCGCCGGGGGCGATCAGGGGGCAGGCGTTCTCTGTGCCGTCCGGCGTCCGCGCCGTCACCCTGATGCATGTGCGGCACGGCAGCCTGCGCTGGGAGCAGACGGTCTCGCCGGGCGAGCGCATGGCACGGTTCGGGGTGCCGGTGTCGCGCGCGCTGTCGCGCGATCTCCAGGCCGGCAGTGCGCTGATCGGCGCCGACAGCGAGGCCCGCCGCATCTTCGGCAACGCGACGGAAGG
>JAEURM010000356.1 GCA_016789245.1 Anaerolineales bacterium | reverse complement strand
GCTGCGCACATCCGTGTGGTGGCGGGTTCACATTATATGTTCAGCGTCGGGCCGCAGACGGTGTTCCAACACGCACAGAACCGTGATCTGGCGGTGCAGGAAATCCTCGAATTACACGAGCGAGCGCTGGAGATGCAAAAGAAGGGACGTGGCAGCCGAGGGTTCGGATAAATAAAAGAGCGACCGGTGTGGTCGCTCTTTGTTTTAGATGATGTTATCAAGAGATCCACACATTATCGGGGGCGCTTTCGGCATCAGCGACAGGCGCGGCTTCCTTATTGCGCCACGGCGTACCGAGCCACGGGAGGAGGAAGTAATCGGCACCGTAGTAACCCGCGACCTTCCACGCCAGAACCAAGAGGATGGCGGCGAGACCCAAGAAGCCGTTGGTGCTGGCAGAACCAGCCATGATGAAGTTCCAGTTCATGAAGGCACCGAAGAAAGCTGCGATACCGACGAAAGCACCGATAATCAAGGCGATGCCGACCGCAAGTTCACCGATGGCAATGAGCTTGGCAAACCAGACATAGGAGCCACTATCGAGCAAACCCTGAAGGAAGCTGCGATACCAGTCGTAGGTGATGGGAGGGCGACCCTGTTCGGGGATAGCGACGGCGTTAGTCCAGAAACCCTTGAGGGCTTCACCGGTTTCCATCCAACCGGGGTCCTGGATCTTGCCAGACGCGGAGTTAATCCACGAGAGACCTAGCAGCACACGGATGATGACCCAGACCCAAGCGATGCGTGTGTCGTTAAACAAGAAGCGAGCGAAAGGCGGATCTTCAATAATACGCCCAGTATGTGTTGTCAC
>JAEURM010000355.1:533-815 GCA_016789245.1 Anaerolineales bacterium | reverse complement strand
GATTGGGCCGCTCTGCACCAACAACTCGCCGCGCGGCTAGAACAGTTGCGCCTCACCTTCCCGCTCTTTCAATCACTCACCCAAAAGTCCGTTCGGCGCGGCTGGAGCTTGGAAGCCGTTGCGTTTTACAACGCCTTCACCCTCCGCCCACTCATGGAAGTTCTGCGCATTAAGCACAGCCCCGCGCATCACAACTGGCACGTAAAAGCCGCGCACTTTGATTTGCCGCTGGATGTGTTTGCCCAAGTAGAGCCGCTTTTCTTCCCGCGTGATTTGGCAGAC
>JAEURM010000355.1:0-523 GCA_016789245.1 Anaerolineales bacterium | reverse complement strand
GCCGCCAAACGCGCCGAAGCCGAGCGGCTGTTTTACGCCACGCTAAATGCCATTGCAAACGAGCAAAGCGAGTGACCTGTGCCCGTATGGGCAAGCAATCTTCTAAAGTTTTGGGGACTGCTTCGCTCGCCACATGCGCTCGCTCGCAGTGACACCTTACTAATATTCTTATCTACTAGCACCGAAATTGCTCGGTGCTATAATCGCGCCGCGTTACGGATCAGCCGCTTCAACACACACTCAAACCTAAAACTCATGTCCAATTCGGATGCTAACTTCTACAACAACTTGCGGGTACGCTTGCTGAACCATGTGCAAGCGGCCAAGTTAGATGACCAAATTTTGGATTTGGCCCGCGCCGTTTATGAGCCGGGTTTAGAGAAAGAAGCTGTAGTACTCTCGCGCTCTGAAAAAGAGCGCTTATTTCAACAAACGCTACAATCCGTTTTGCTTAACATGCTCGCCAAACTCGAAGACGCAAAATAACTTTGGCCTTCATCTGTATTCTGTGCTCTGTATTCTG
>JAEURM010000354.1 GCA_016789245.1 Anaerolineales bacterium | reverse complement strand
AACGTTACGAACAATTGACCAAAAGCGTCGAACGCAGCCGCGACTCGTTGGTCGAGTTGCTGACTCGGTTGAAAGCCGAAGGCAAAACCGTTGCCGGTTATGGCGCGGCGGCCAAAGGCAACACTTTGCTGAATTATTGTCAGATTACGACGGAGCTGTTGCCTTACGTGGTGGACAAAAATCCATTGAAGCTGGGAATGTATACGCCGGGAATGCATATTCCTGTGCTGCCGGTTTCGACCTTGATGGAACAGCAACCGGATTATTTGTTGATCCTGGCCTGGAATTTTGGCGAAGAAATCATGCGCCAGCAAAGCGAATACAAAGCGCGTGGCGGCAAATTCATCCTTCCGATTCCGGAAGTGACGGTGGTGTGAAATGCAGGTTGTGATATTGGCTGGTGGGCGCGGAACGCGCTTGGCTGAAGAAACGACAATTCGACCGAAGCCGATGGTGGAAATTGGCGGCAAGCCTGTGTTGTGGCACATCATGAACATTTATGCTCATCACGGCTTCAAAGAGTTTTTGGTGGCATGTGGTTACAAGGGCGAGATGATCAAGGAGTATTTTCATGACTTCTTCATTCACCACAGCGATTACATCATCAATCTGAGCGACCGTTCGATGCAGATCATCAATCCAAATCAGTTGGACTGGCGTATCGGAGCCATTGATACCGGACTGAATGCCATGACCGGCGGACGGGTGCTGAAATTGAAACGGCTGATTGGCAACGAAACGTTTTCGGTGACTTACGGCGACAGTTTGGGCAACGTGAATGTTCGCGCACTGGTGGAGTTTCACCGTTCGCATGGCCGGTTG
>JAEURM010000353.1 GCA_016789245.1 Anaerolineales bacterium | reverse complement strand
ATTAAGCTTTCTCTGCTAAAAGTAGTTTTTGGAGGCAATCGCACATCCAAGTCAAAAACATTTATACGATAGATGTCTGGTTTCGCAACAAGATAATTACTTGGAACTTCTTCTCCAATAGCGATAAAGGATGATTTTGCCTGACTATTGTCTATGTAAACAAAAGTTGCAATCGAAAGATTGAAATTGTCTTTTAAACAAGTGAAGGTAAACAGTGATGGATGTGCGTCAATAATAATTTGCTTCGCAAAATATTTGAACAGAAGATTCATGCTACCGATTTCTTTTCTTTAAAACGCCTAACGGTTTGCGTTACCCGCGTGTGGGCAGGTGTGGACTCGCTCTGAGGGCAGTATAAACCAGAAGCCAGGAAAAGCCTGAAAATGCCGCCGACTCCCACACGTCGGGTGCACGCTGTGTTGGGCGCTATTTTGCCTTCCTCTCACGTTCGATTTTCCAATTCAACATTACATTGGAAATCTTTGTGATCACAGGCGTAATGATTGGAGCATAAGGGGTAGAAACCCTATTCAACTCTTGCCATTCCTCAACTGTTAGATAAAAACTCATAATGAAATACCACAGAATTGAACCCAGTATCGTGAAAATTACGAAAGGAATTATGAAAACAGCAAGCACAATAATTACAGCAAACAACAGCCCAAGCCCATGCTGGGGTATTTCGACGGGAAACCATCTTGAAAATCTAATGATGAGAATTGCGGTAAGGTAAATTGATATAAAAACAATTAGAAGAGCGCTCAATAACACAACAAGAAGGCGTCTCGACTGCCGTCGTTGTTCAGGACTATATGCTCCGAAAC
>JAEURM010000352.1 GCA_016789245.1 Anaerolineales bacterium | reverse complement strand
ATGTTGCCGTATGGCTCCTGTAAACGCTTGCATTGGCTGTGTCGGCTTGCGCCAATTGCTCACCGACTTCCCGCACGGCCCTCGCCCAAAGAGAGACATCAAACCAGATATGCGGGTCGTGCGCCTGGGAATCCCCTTCCGGATGTCGCAGCCATTCAGGAGGCAACAACGCTCCCAATGCAATCACCTTTTTGGTACGCGACAGTTTTTTGAGCACTTCGCTCATTTTACCCTCCAGATGCAAACCGTTGTAAACTACTATGTCAGCCTCGGAAAGCAGTCCTATATCTCCCTGAGTAGGCTTGTACAAGTGCGGGTCCACGCCCGGCCCCATCAGAGCAGTCACCTGTGCGGCATCCCCCGCTATGTGCGTCAGCGCGTCGCCGATCATGCCGGTGGTACACACAATGTTCAGTTTTTCTGCCCCTTGCTGCTCGTCCGTCGAGCAAGCGGTTGATACAGCAGCCAAGAAGATGGGAATGACCACGAGTAGTTGGATGTCCCGTAAAAATGATGGGAAAGACAAGCGCATTTTGTTCGTTATTTTCAACAGGAACATCGAGATTAGGTTTTTGGTTTAAAAAAGATTAGATTAGACTAACTTTTTATTCAATCAATTATTTGCTTACCTTTGGGGCATTATTACTTAACTACCTCTCATTGTTATGAAAAAAACCTTCACACTCTTTGTATTCATGTTGCTGTTCTCTTTCACGGGTTGGTCGCAAGCCTATATGGATGAAATTGCCAAAAAATGCTGCGATTGTGCCGCAAAGGTCAATCCTGATTTAAAAGAAAATGAATTCGTTATGGCAATCGGCGTCTGTATGATTGAAGTTGCCAT
>JAEURM010000351.1 GCA_016789245.1 Anaerolineales bacterium | reverse complement strand
CCCGTCTCGAGAGCTTGTCTCGACGAGGTTGGTGGCTGCCGCAGGGGTGCGCGCCCGGCTGTCCGATCGGACCGGCGCGTCGAGGCGATGCGTGGCCGTCGGCGGGCGCCGCGGTCAGGCGTGGGTCACGTGCGGGCGCGTCGCGCGGCGACGGGCGCACGTCGGCCCGGGCGTGCCGCCGCGGGCCGTGACTCGGAGTCCCCGAGTCCGCTCAACGAACGAGGGCCGGCGAGCGGGTGGCTCGCCGACGACCGGAGCGTGACTCGATGCCAGAGTTCAGACGGCCAAGATCCGCGCACTCCTGCTGCGCAAGGGCCGAGAAACGCGGGGCGCAGGCGATTATTCAGCCCGCCCGAAGAATTTTTAACTTTATCGTTTCGGGCCGACGCCGAGCCGGGCCATCACGCTGCGGGCCGCCTGGTAGCCGCACATGCCGTGCACGCCGCCGCCCGGGGGCGTCGACGACGAGCACAGGAAGATGTCGGGGGCCGGGGTCGCGTAGGGGTCGATCCTGGCGGCCGGGCGCAAGAACAGCTGGCTCAGGTCGGCGAACCCGCCGTTGATGTCGCCGCCGACGTAGTTGGGGTTGTGGCGCTCCATCTCGGGGGCGTCGCGGGCGTGGCGGGCGACGATGGTGTCGCGGAAGCCCGGGGCGAAGCGCTCGACGTGGGCCTCGATCGCCGGGCCGGCGTCGAGCGGGGAGCCGTGCGGGACGTGGCAGTAGGCCCAGGCGGTGTGCATGCCGGGCGGGGCGCGCGAGGGGTCGAACAGGCTCGGCTGGACCAGCAGGGTGAACGGGCGCTCGGCGATCGACCCGGCGTGCACGCGCGCGGTCGCGGCGGCGACCTC
>JAEURM010000350.1:295-899 GCA_016789245.1 Anaerolineales bacterium | reverse complement strand
ATTTCTGCTTTGCATATTGGGAGTTGCAACCGGTTTTGCCATACAAGGCACTTCCCAGGTTGATCCCAAAGCAACGGGTGGTGGTTTCTATGCCATCCCCTTTATTTATCTAGTCATGATCGTTTTGCTGGGCATCGGCATTGTCGCACTCGACATCATCATCAAGAACAAGCAAATCACCACCATCTCAGCCATTTATTTCGGCCTGCTTCTAGGCTTGTTATTTGGCCATCTGTTCAGTTCCGCCATTTTCCCACTGGTGGAAACGGACGCATCTCGCTGGTTGAATACCCCGCTGCGCATTCTGATTACCCTGTTTTTCTGTTACATCTGTGTCAGCACGCTTTATCAGACTAAAGATGATTTCCGGTTTATCATTCCCTACGTGGAATTTTCCAAACAGATCAAAGGCAGCAGGGCTCTGGTACTGGATACCAGTGTCATTATTGATGGCCGCATTGCCGATATCAGCGATACGAAGATTATCGACACAAGACTGATTGTGCCACGCTTCGTACTGCAGGAACTGCAGAACGTTGCTGACTCGACGGATAAGCTGAAGCGAAACCGTGGTCGGCGCGGAATGGATATGCTCAAGCGAATG
>JAEURM010000350.1:0-285 GCA_016789245.1 Anaerolineales bacterium | reverse complement strand
GCCAACCCCAAGGTAGACCTGATCATTCATGAAGGCAATATTCCGGAACTGCAGGATGTGCATGAAGTTGATCAGAAGCTGGTCGTTCTCGCCAAGACGCTGAGCGCCAGGGTTGTAACTAACGATTACAACCTGAACAAGGTAGCCCAGTTGCAAGGCGTGGAAGTGATCAACATTAATGAGTTAGCCAATGCACTGAAGTCGGTTGCTCTGCCCGGCGAAGTGCTCAAGGTCAAACTCATTAAACCAGGCGACCAGATCGGCCAAGGCGTAGGTTACCTGGAC
>JAEURM010000034.1 GCA_016789245.1 Anaerolineales bacterium | reverse complement strand
TTTAATTTATCTTCTGGGAGTCTCGACGAATTCCTTAATTCAATTTTCCACACTCGGGTTGCCAAAATGTAAATTGCGCGAAGAATGTTTTCTTGTTCTCGTTCTGATGTCTTTTCGCTAAACAATTGATCGATTGCGCTTGATATTCCTAACGGATCAAAATTGCTAAGAATCCGAATTGCGCCCGGAATCCGACCATACTGTTTTGCCGCCCATTGTAATAAATCCGAATCCGAGCCATGCTGAAGAATCTTGTCCTTGAACTCTTCAAAAGATGGAAATTGATTTGGCTCGGATTTTATTATCTCATCTGGCATGACTTACTCTTTCGCGATTTGGATACTGCCTGTCTTTGCACAATCCAAATGTCGTGTAATTCCTTATCCACCTAGACCGCCCCACTGTTCACCGTTCACTACTTACGGCTTACGCCTTCTCGCTCAGCGTCTTCAGGGCTTGTTCAGCGGCTTGGCGTACGCGGGCATCGGGGTCACGCTTGAGGTGTTGCAGGGCGGGGGCGGCGTGGGGGGAGCGCGTTTTGCCCAAAGTTTCGGCGGCGGCTAAACGCAATTCGGCGTTGCTGGCGCGGGCGGTGTTCAGCAAAACGCGCACGCCGGCATCTCCCAGTGAGAGCACCAGCGCCTGCGCTTCTGGCTTCACAGTGGGGTGCGTGAGCGCTTCTACCAACGCTTCAATGGAAACGGTAGTGCCAATGTGAGCGAGGGCCGCGCCCGCTTGCCGCCGCACTTCTTGGGAATGGTCACGGAGCAAAATTTCCAGCGCGGGCACACCTTCATCTAAACCTAATTCACCCAACACTTGGCAAATGCTCAAGCGCACTTCTTCGGTTTGATCGTGCGCGAGGATGTTGAGCGTATCAATCGAAAGCGGGCCAGCAATCAGCGCCAACGTGCGGGCGGCGGTGCGGCGTACTTCGGGCACCGGGTCTTGCGCCAAATCCGCTACCGGGCCAACCACCGTGGAATCACGGTGCACGCGCAGAGTGAGCAAAGCGGCCACGCGCACGGCTGGCTCCGGGTCTTTCAGGCCGTTCAGAGCTAGTTCTTCTGCGCGCACATCATCTAGCCGCGCACACACTTCCATCACGCGGTGGCGCACCCACCGGTCTGAATCTTGCGCCAGTTGTTGCAGTGGCCCGTAAATGCGTGAATCACGCAGTTTGCCCAACGCGTTGGCCAACGCCCAGCGCACGCGCCATTCACCATCGCGCGTCAGCGGCAAGAGGGCGGCCACCACGCGCGTATCTTGAATACTACTGAGCGCTTCCACCGCTTTCTGCCGCACCAACCAATCGCGGTCACCCAGCGCTTCAATTAGCACGTTCACGGCGCGGCGGCCCCGCACGCGGGCCAACGCTTCGGCCGCTGGTTTGCGGATGCTTTCATCGGGCAAGCGGGTGGCGTTGAGCAAAATGCTTACGGCGGTTTCATCACCTAGCAAACTCAGGGCTTGCGCCGCCGCCCAGCGCATTTGGCTCTGGCTCTTAGTTTCATATAAATAGCGTTGCAGATAAGACTTTAAGTCTTGAATGGCCGCATCGGAGTTGGATTGGCTGAGGATGCTCAGCGCCGTATCACGCGTGGCGGCATCGTTCACGGCTTGCAGTAAGCCGGAGTACGCCATCTCGCCGCCCAACGCGCCCAGCGCGCGCAAAGTGGCCAACCGCACATTGAGTTCTGGGTCGGTCAGCCGGTCCATCAACGCCGGCACCACGCTTCGGTCACCAATCAGGCCCAAAATTTCAATCACGCGCTCACGCAAGTGCGTTTCTGGCCGCGTCACAGCCGTGAGCAAGCTCGGCACAGCATTTTGCCCAAAACGCAGAAGTGATTCTGTGGCCGCATCACGCAAAGGCGCTTCGGTGCTGTTGAGGGATTCAATCAACTCCGGCACACTCTCTGTGCGGCCCAGCCAGCCTAAGAGATGCGCGGCGTATGCGCTGGCCGGCAAACGGTTGTTATTTAACTCACGCCGCAATGGCTCCAGCGGGATCACTGGACGGAGCAGGGCCGTGCGCTGGGTGCCAGTGCGGCGGCCCGCTGGCTCCATCACAATTTTAAACAGCGCTTCCATGCTGGCCGCACGCGTGGAATCACTTTGGTCTTCTAACGCCGCAACTAACTCCGGCACGGCATCCACATGCCCAATTTGGCCCAACGCCTTAATCACGGCGGGCCGCGTCCACGCATCTTGCCGCATCAGCGTGAGCAGTTCCGGCACCACTTTTTCATCACCCAAACGGCTCACCGCTTCAATGGCCGCTTGCCGCATCCAAAAATCTCCGTGCGCGGCGGCTTTGAGCAGGGCGGGCGCGGCGTTGGAGTTCCCGAGTTTGCCCAAGGCTTGTGCGGCCGCGCGGCGGACATTGGGAAATTCACCCGGGTCTTCCAAGCGCGTGATGAGGGCGGCCACTATATCCGGATGGTCAGGCACATCGCCCAACGCTTCCGCCGCCCATTCGCGCACATCGGGCGAGGCGTGCCCCAAAGCCTGCATCACACGTTCCGGCGACTCATGCGTAATTTCGATCAGCACCGCCAGCGCGGCGTTACGGCGTACGGCGTTGGTATCTTTGTGCGCGGTTACCAATAATTCCAACTGCTCCGGCACTTCTTGGTTTAATAGCAAACTTTGAGCAATGGCATCTTGCACAGTGATATTGGGGTCACCCAGCGCGCTCACCAACGCTTCACACGCGGCCTTCGTGGGGTGCTGGCCCAAATACAACGCCGCTTCGCGCCGTGCAGTTGGGTCTGTGCTGGTGAGGGCTTCAAACGCATCCATGAGCGAATTAAGCACGGCGTTTATCCCTCACGTAACTGCTTCCGCCTCGCGTTTTGGCAAAACTCTTGAGTTCCGCGCCAATCTCGCCCACTTCCCAGTGGCTGGTAATGGGCCGGTGCTCATTGTGCACAATGGCAATTACTACGCCCACCAACGGAAACTTGCGGATAATGCCTTGGCGGTCTTTGGCAGTGATGTAACCGCGGCGGCGGTCTAGCGGCGTGTAAAGCTCGGGCACTTGGCGGTCAAAATCGGCAATGATGCGTTGGGCCACCGCATCGGCGCGGTCCGGCGTACTGAGTGAAACAAAGTCATCACCGCCCACGTGGCCCACTAGGTCATTCGGGTTGCCCAACTCCGTCACTGCGCTCGTAATCACATTGGCCAGCAAACGCAGAACTTCATCGCCCGCTGGGAAGCCATACACATCGTTATACGATTTGAAATTGTTCAGGTCTATGTACAGCACCGCGAACGGGGCAGCGTTTGGCCCCGTCAGGCGGCGGATTTCTTGCTCAATAATCAGGTTACCGGGCAGGCCGCTGAGGGGGTTGATGGCTGGTTTAAGTTGCGCGCGGCGGATGTGGGCTTTGGCGCGGGCCACTAGTTCGGCGTAATCAAACGGCTTACACAAATAATCGTCCGCGCCAATTTCTAGCGCCTCCACAATTTGGCGCGGCTGGGCTTGGTCGGCCATCAGCATAATGGGTACGGGTCGCGTGCGATTATCGTCCAGCATCATCCGGCAAAATTGCACGCCATCCATATCTGGCAAGCTGGCGTTGCAAATTACCAAATCAGGGGGCAGGTGGCGGGCCGATTGGATGCCATCTGCGCCTGTGCGCGTGGCAATAACCCGCAAACTGGCGCGTTCCAAATTCACGCGCACCAGTTGGAGAGTCACTTCATCTTCTTCTACCACCAAAATGGTGCTTACGGGCCTAAGAGAAAACAACATGCTTGCGTTGGGTTGGTTAAGACCTGGCAGGCGGCGCGAAAAGGGGCCAAAAATTTCAGGGTTTTAGATGCGCCACCTGACGGGTCTTAAAAATAATAATTTACCTTACGCGTTGAGTGTGATTATATAAATGCATCATACCCGCGAAAGCGGGTATCCAAAAAACCAATGATGGACTCCTGCGAAAGCGGGAGTGACGGACAAATGCGTAAGATGCGTTGCTAAAACTCCTCCACTGCTGATTCACCATTGGAGCCATCACCACTCGTCCACTGCCATACTTCGTGCAGGCGCAGGCGGCCATCCGGCAAAACTTCTGGCGTGGAGCGGCACTGGCCCGTCATCAATTCACCGGCGGTGTTTACATGGCTATAACGCATATCTAAACACCCCGCCGCGTCTACCGTTGCAATCAACGTTCCAAACTTAATGCCGCCGCCCGCGTAGGTGGCCCACACCACCTCGCCATTTTGCTGATAATTGAAAACGGTCTCCGCGCCCACCTCGCCATTGGCGGTGTTCCGCACTGAGCGAAAGCGGCGGTTGTGGTAATTGGGGCGGGGCATATTATGGGCGGTAGAGACGCGCCATAGTGCGTCTCTACTCTTCCGCAATTTCAATAGAAAGAATCTTCGTGCCGGGCTGGCGGGCAGAGCCGGGGTCACGCTCTGGGATGGCCAGCACCACGTTCATGCCTTGCGTTACTTTGCCAAACACGGCGTGGCGGTTATCTAAGTGTGGCGTGGGGCCGTGAGTGATGAAGAACTGGCTTCCGTTAGTGTTGGAGCCGGCGTTGGCCATAGAGAGAATGCCCGGCGCGTTGTGCCGCAAGCCCGGGTGAAATTCATCTTTGAATCGGTAGCCCGGCCCGCCGGTACCAGTGCCGGTGGGGTCACCGCCCTGCGCCATAAAACCCTTAATCACGCGGTGGAAGGTGACGCCATTATAAAAACCATCCCGCGCCAAAAACACAAAGTTGTTCACGGTGTTTGGCACTTTATCGGCGTACAACTCAATTACAAAATCGCCCGCTTCGGTTTTAAAGGTAGCACTATATTTCCGCTTGGGGTCTATCACCATTTGCGGTGGGTTAGGGTATTGCTTTGTCACGGTCTATCCTTTCAGGGGATTGGTTAGAAGCCATTTTACATTAATTCGGATTTTGGGCGACTCTGAATAGGACAAAAACGGTACAAAATGGCAAAACCGCCTGTCACCGCCAGCCGAGCGAATGCGTCTTACTGGTTTAGAATGATACTGAGCCGCGCCCTCACCCCTAGCCCACCTGTCACCTTTAGGCGGTCTCCCGAGGGGAGAGGGGAACAGTCTCGATTTGATCAGACGCTGACCACAATTTCCTTGAGCGAACCCTCGGCCCAGCCCACCACCAGCCAAGTGCAAGCCGCCTTTGAGCGGCTATTTGCAGATTACCAAACGCCCATCCTCAATTACTTGTACCGGCTGTTGGGCAGTGCCGAACTGGCGGAAGATTTAACGCAGGAAGCGTTTGCGCGGGCATGGAAGGCGCGGCGCACTTTGCCAGCCGTACAAAACCCACGGGCGTGGCTGTATCGCATCGCCACCAACCTAGCGCGAGACCATATCCGCCGCCAGCGGCTAATTGCTTGGCTACCGTTTTTTCAGAATGAAGACCGTGAACCGGCGTTGATGACGGAACCGCCAGAGCGTGACCCACTGGACGCCGAACGGATGCGGCGCGCATTACTGAAATTGCCAGAAGATTACGGCGTGCCACTGGTGCTGTACACCTGCCAAGAATTAAGCGTGGCCGAAGTGGCCGCCGCGTTGGAAATTTCAACCGATGCCGTGAAGCAACGTTTGGTGCGCGCGCGGCAGAAGTTGAGAGAAGAGTTTAGTGGTAAGGAGCCAGAAATCAGGAATCAGAAGTAACTCTTCTGAATTCTGACTCCCGACTCCTAGTTGGAAATGACTCAGCATTATCAAGACCAACTCGCCTACTACCGAGACCTGACGCCCGATGAGCGCCGGGCGGTGGACGCACACTTGGGGGATTGCGCCGAGTGCCGAGCGTTATGGGTGGAGTATCAACAGCAAGATGCGGCGCTGACGGCCATCCACGAAATTAAGCCGCGCCGTGTACTGCGCCGCACACCCACACATACGGGCCGCCAGTGGTTGGCGCGCGTGGGTGATGGTTTAGCGTTGGCCGGCTTGGGCGCGCTGATTTGGCTGTTTGCTTTGCAAGTGCAAGTGATGGCGCAGGGCGGGGGGCAATTTACGCCAGCCGCACTGGAGCCGGGCATTACGCTTCCGCCCACGCGCCTCGCGCCGCCCTCACCGTGGATGCCCGCCCTGCCGTGGGTGGGCGTTTCCTTGCTGGCCGTTGGCTTGCTGTTTGTATTCACGCGCAAAAGTTTTTGGCCCACCACCGTTGGTGCAGTAGTGGCCGCACTTCTGCTCACCAGTTTTGTGCCGCCGTTTTCACTCATTCCCAACCCGGCCGGTTTGTACTGGCGTGCCGTGGGCGGATACAACTATGACCCGCGACTGCCGTTCAGAAATAATTTCCTCATCGCGGGTGACGCGCCCAACACTCTGCGCCCATATCTTGATCAATTGCTGGGCCTAAAGGGCCTCACGCCGCTAGACCCTAACTCCGCTTTGGAACGCTACGAGATTGTAAGCGTCAGCCTGCATCCCACACACAACTCCGTAACTTTAGTAAACGTGCGCTTTATTTATGAGGATGGTACTTCGCGGGTGTATCCCGTTCCGCTGATGGTGCCGGTGGTAAACGTGGCCGGCTTTTGGCAAGCCGGCTGGCTAGAAGATGGCCTGCAACGTCTGCGGAGCATCCACCTTGATTTTCCTAATCAGCCGTTTGCCCAAGCGGGAGACCCCATTACGTTGGGGAATGTGGAGCGGCTAGGGTTGCACCCCAAAGCTAACCGGTTAGATGAAGCCAACCCCAGCCATTGGTTGTGGGAAAGTGTGCGCGTGGAACGTTTGGTAGCCGCGCCGGATGCCAGCGGCTTTTTGGTAGCCATTGAAGTGGATACAGCGCGGCGGCAGTTGTGGTTGGTTTCATTCAATGGCGAGCCGCCGCAAGCTATCGGCGCACCCGGTGATATTCGTGAATATGGTTTTTCTCCAGACTCACATTACATTGTGTATACGCGTTTTGACCCCGATGCCGCCAACGTTACGCCCACGCGCCCATTTGCCATTAACGTAGCGGAGCGGGTGACTAACTCACGCTCCGCCACAGTGACTGAATTGGTGAGCTACTTTACCGAGAATCTTGTTACGGGTTTGCCTACTGAGCAATTGCCCGGCCTCACGGCGGAGGGCGTATGGTTTATTTCTGATGGTGCGCTGTGGCGCGCACCGTATGCGGGCGGCACGCCGGAGCGTTTGCTAGACCGAGTAGCTTCTCGCTTTGCGCCCCGGCCCACGCCGGATGGGAAGCAGGTGGCGTTGTGGTGCGGCGCGGCACTGTGTGTGTTAGAGGTGCAAAACGGCCAAGCCCTCAACGCGCGTGAGCTTTTGCCGCGTGTGGGTGAAGTGCAAATGGCTTGGTCACCAGATGACACACACCTGGCGGTGATTGACCGTGACCCCAATAACTTGCGCGGTGTACAGCTGAGGGTGGTGACGCTGGATGGGACGCAAACCGTGAATGTGGAAATTGCCCCGCGCGATGTGACGGACGCACCGCAGTGGACGCCAGATGGTCAAGGGATATTTGTGCAAACCTTTCCGCAAGAAGGCCGCCGCATCATCGCCGTAGATGTGCCGTCCGCCCGCGTGCTAGATTTGAGCCAGCCGCGCTGGGATGCGTACTTCACCCTTTTGCCAGATGGCCGCTCGCTCTTGCTCAACAACGGGCGCGGAGATTTCTGGCGCGTGGACGTGAACTTTGACCGGTGAGTCTTGAACAACTAAGAACATGAAGATTCTTCCGTACCTTTAGCGTTGAAAGCTTGCTACCAATCAATGGGGATGAATCTCTCGCCAAGCCCGCGAAGAATTACTTTGCGAACTTGGCGCTTCCTCGCGCTCTTCGCGACTTAGCGGTTTTTCCTCCGCCCGCACCCAAACGCCTCCCACCGCGCACTCAGGTGCTTGGTTTGTCACCCAATATCTGCTTTAGTCGTCATACTTATCACACTAATTTTCAGGAGTTGACTTGGTATGACGACTGTGACCCCGCCCACCGCGGCTCCGCGCCGCCCCTTTATTGGGTTAGACCGGCTGTACCGCTTGGCCGTAGTATTTTTAGCCACCATTGTGCTGATTGCCGTGGTGCTGGTGATTGGCCAGAGCGCCATTTACAAGATTCATGAGTACGAGCGCGGCCTACATCTGCGGGGTGGGCGCTTTTTGGCGGTGAATGAACCCGGCTGGCATGTGCAAATTCCGTTGATTGATACCGTGATTTTGGTGAAGGTGAACGAACGGCTAGGCTATGTGGAGCGCATTAACGCCGTGACGGCGGATAACCTTTCCATGGTGATTTCTTTGCAATATACCTACCGTGTGACGGATCCGCGCACCTTTGCCCTGAACGTAGATGACCCGGAGCGCATTCTGTTTGAGTTTGTGCAAGGTAAACTGCGCGATGTGGCCAACACCCGGAGCATGGCCGATATGATGAGCGCGCGCGCTGATTTTAACGAGACGATGCTGACGGAACTGCGCACCAAAGAGCAACAGTACGGTGTGGAATTTATTACGGTGCAAATTCAGAGTGCGGAGCCACCCGCCAACGTGGTGCAAGCCATTGAAGACCGGATGGTGGCCGTGCAGAAACAAGAGCAGGCCGAAGCCGAGGCCGCGCAACAAAAGATTTTGGCGGACGCCAATTTTTACGCCGCTCAAAAACAGGCGGATGCGGAAGCGTATCAGATTAAACAGCGGGCGTTGGCGCAACAGGAATCAGTGCGCTTTTTGTTGGGTGAGCTGAGCCAACAACCAGAGATTGCGGCCAAGTATTTGGATTATCTGACGGCGCAGGAATTGAAAGAGAACAGCAAGTGGATTATTAGCCAAACGGGCCAAACGCCCACCGTGGCCGTGCGCGATGAAGCGACGGGCGAAACCATTTTGCCGTGAGCGAATATGAAAGCTAAACCTTTGGTGCAACTGTTTTGGCTGGTGATGGCCCCGGCGTTGTTGTGTGTGGCCACTGGCATTTTGCGCCCCAATGAATGGAAGCCCATCTCAGCCAATAATCTGGCAGTGAAATCAGTGTACGCTTACCGGCAGTGGCAATCACTCGGGTTGGATTTAGAAGCCGGTGACCAAGTCTCCATCCGCGCGGAGGGGCAATGGCAATACTCACCGTACGTGGGTTTGCACGGGCCGGAGGGAGGGGGTAAGCCGGTAACGGTGAGCACTTACCCAATGGGTGACCGTTATGGCGGTGTGTTTGGCGGCGCACTGATTGGCCGCGTGGGAGATGCAGGCGAGCCGTTTTATGTGGGGCGCGGCACAACCGCTTACGTGGAACAAGCGGGCAAGCTTTATCTCCGCATCAATGATGATTTGTTGGGCGATAACAAAGGCGCGCTAACGGTGAACGTGACCGTGACGCGGGCCGATGGGAGTGGTACTGGGCGTTGATTTCATCCGCCGGATAAAGGGGTAGAATACTTAGCCGAGCGCAGAGGCGTAAGCTTCTGCGCTCTTTTATTTCCGGCTTAGGGTTTGCTGTGGGGCAATGATTGGAATATGATTTGCCCTCAACCTCTTGAGTACAACTTATGCCCTACAACATCATCATTGCCTGCATTGATACCCGCAACCCGCCAGAGAAAATTGCGGCGTTTGAGGGTTTGGATGTGACCCTCCATCGCGTCATCGGTTTTTCGCCGGTAGATGCTTGGCTATATCAGCGAGCGGATGGCATTATTACGGAACTGCATCCCTTTGATGCGGCGCGCCTTGCTACGCTGGAGCGATGCCGCATTATTGCCTGCGCCAGCACTGGCTATGACTATGTGGATTTGGAAGTTGCGGCGCAACGTGGCATATGGGTGACGAATTGCCCGGGTTACTGTACAGACGAAGTGGCCACCCACACGCTGGCCCTCATCCTTTCGCAAGCCCGCCGGTTGCCACAAATGCGCCAGTTGGTACGTGCCGGCGTATGGGACCCGCGCCCGGTGCGACCCCTACCGCATGTGCGGGAGCAAACGTTAGGCCTGATGGGTTTTGGCCGGATTGGGAGTGCCGTAGCGGCTAAGGCACGGGCGCTAGGATTCCGCGTTTTGGCCTGTGACCCGTATATTGATGAAAGTGTGATGCGGGCGGCGGGCGTTACCCCGGCCAGCCGTGAGGCCGTGTTGCGCGAGGCCGATTACGTCTCACTCCACACGCCGTTGACGGATGCCACACGCGATATGATTGATTCAGCCGCGTTGAAACTAATGAAACCCACCGCTTACTTGGTGAACACCGCACGCGGCGCTTTGGTGGTTGAAGAAGCGCTGGTGGCCGCCCTCCGCACCGGGCAAATTGCGGGGGCCGCAGTGGATGTGTTGCGCGTGGAGCCGCCACCCGCTGACCACCCATTTCTGCATGATGACCGCCTCATCGTAACCCCCCATAGTGCTTGGTGTTCTGAAGAAGCCGATACGGCGGTGTGGGAGTGGGCGGCGGGTTATGTGGCCGCCGCTCTGCGTGGTGAACGGCCGGCCGGGGCAGTGAACAACCCTCTCGGCTGAAAGCTTCCCTCAACAATTGCCCAAACAAAATAGGGGCGCACCCCCATGACAGCGGGTAAGCCACGCAGTAAAGTGAAAGTGTGCCAAATATCTTTTCATTTCACCGGCCCCAATTCGCCCTCTTCGCCGCTGGCCTTGTGTGGCTGGCCCGCGCCACCATTGGCCTGTACAGCCCAGATTATTGGAGCCCGCGCACGCCGTTGGATTATGCGGCTGTGGTAGGCACGAGCGCCGCGTTGATTTTGACGGCGTTGGGCGTGTGGAGTTTTTATCAGCATCACACGGCACCGCCCAGCCGCGCGCAAATGGCTTGGCGCACGGGTGTTTTGGTCACTTGCCTTTCTGCGTTCACGATTGGCGTGAGCAATTTCATTGAAGATGCGCTGAACGTCAAGGGCTTGGGCATCGTGTGGGTCATCGGCTTTTTGGCGTTGACGGCAGGCTTGCTCATTGCGGGTATCAGCGCGTTTTGGGTGCAAGGCTTCTCGCGTTGGGTAGGCGGGCTATTCATCGTCTGCGCCCTTGGCCTGCTCCTTACCGAAGCAAACGGCTTGTTTGGTTTGGGGGCCGCGTTGCTTGCGTTGAGCGTTTTGAAAGGAACCTGATCATGAAAACCGAAAACTTAAATCTGAATACACCGCGTGGCCTGCCACTTAACCTCCAACAACTTTTCTTGTTCTCAACCCTGCGCCTTGATGCCGCAGAACAAAAGCCAGCTGTGTGGGCCGCCATGTTGGGTGGCGCGGGCTTGGGGCTGGTGTGGGGCATCGCCGCGCGGGTTTGGATGCGTTTGATTTCCACAGAGCCGGAGTTCTCCATTTTTGGCACAGCCGCCATCCTGATTGTTTTCACTCTGTTTGGCCTGTTTGCCGGTTTAGGCTTCGCCGCACGGCGGCGCGGCTGGCGCGGGGTGGGCCACTATTTACCACGCGCTTTGGCGGTGATGTTCTTCATCCCCATGGGTGCCTTTGGCGGCACGCCCCTCATGCTCACGGTGCTTTTGGCAACGCTGGGCCTCACTCAGCGGGCCGTGGTGAGCGTATGGTTTTTAGCGGCGCTGGCGTTATTGGTGGTGAGTGGCACAGATTTTGGCCTTCCAATGCCAGCGGCGATTACGGCACTGGTTGTGGCGTTAGCCGTGACAGCGTGGAATTGGCTCGCGCCGCGTTGGCGTGATAACCCGAAATTGCAATTGGTGAATGTCTGGCTAGACCGCATCCTGCGCACCGTTCTATTACTTCTTGCTGTGGCTGGCTTTTGGTCTGTCGCTCGTGATGTTTTATCCAGCCACCCGATGTTGTTGGGCCTGCTCTACGTCTTTCTTTACTTTATCTTGCTCTATCCTTTGGTTCTAGCACTTCGCATCGGGCTGAAACCTTATGAAGGAAGACAATCATGAAAACGTCTCAACTTCCCCGCAGTGCATCTTGGCTCGGCCTACACACCCATCAACTTGGCGGCGTAGCTTTTGCACTAGGTAACGTTTTGTTTGTGGTGAACAAGTGGGATGAGATGAGCCGCCTGTTCTTTGGGCGCTACACGGCGGATGTAATTTCCGGCCAAAATCCGGGCTTGATTTTGGTGGGGCAGGCCGCACTTATTTTTGGCTATGTGGCTTTCTATCAGTTTTATGCGCGCCGCGTGAGCCAGCAGGCCAAAAATGCACTCCGGCTTTTCTGC
>JAEURM010000349.1 GCA_016789245.1 Anaerolineales bacterium | reverse complement strand
CCGAGCGGCTTGGGCGCGGAGCGAGTCGAGGTCGAGGACTTCGACAGCACCGCGCTGGACGCGGATGCTGCCCTGCGCGGCGAGATTTTCGAGCAGGCGGCTGATGACTTCACGGGAGCTGCCGAGTTCGGCGGCGATTTCCTGATGGGTGAGGCGGACGGGGTTGTGATGGGCGGCTTGTTGGGCGAGGAAGGCGGCGACGCGCAGATCCATGCGGCGGAAGGTGACTTCATCGACGATTTCCATGACGGCGGCGAGGCGGTGTGAGAGCAGGGTGAAGACAAAGTCACGCCAGAGGTCGTAGCGGTTGATCCAACGGCGGAAGTCGTCGGCGGGGATCATGATGGCTTCGGCGTCTTTTTCGACGGTGGCGATGGCGGAAAAGGTCTGGCGGGAGAGGATGGCGTTGGCGGTGAGGATGCAGGATTCGCCGTGACCGAAGCGGTAGAGGGTGATTTCGCGTCCGGTTTCGCCGACTTTATAGACGCGGACGCTGCCGGAGATGAGTAAGGCGATGGCGTTGACTTCGTCGCCTTCGAGAAAGACATCTTTACCGGCGGGGATGCGGGCGAAGAAGGCGGCACGGGTGAAATCATCGACGAGGGGTGAAGCGGCCTGCGCGAGGCCGGGGATGAGGGGGAGGACGCGGGCTAACTGGTCGGGCGTGATCATGTTTGTGCTGTGCCTTGTTCACTCCTGCACGGACTGTTCCGGTTATTGTCACTCTCCGGCGGCTGTGAGGCAAGCGCTCAGAGCGTGAGGCGCTGGGTGTGGCCTTGGCCATACTGCGGGGCGGAACTGCGAGCCCGTCTGAGACCCCACTCGAAACACCTACGCCCCCGTCTGTGGCAGGCCGCGTAGCGGATGCCCCACCGACTACTGCGGAACAAGTCATCCCC
>JAEURM010000348.1 GCA_016789245.1 Anaerolineales bacterium | reverse complement strand
ATCCGTTGCTAGCGCAAGTCTCCCTCAAGCGCATTAATGAAATCTTGGAGCGAGCCGCGCCCATCCACCCGCACGCGCGTCCACGTAAACCGGTCTGAAAATTGGTGCTGGCGGCCGGCACGCGTGGTAACGGCGCCCCACAAGTTTAACTCACGCACCAGCTGTAAGGTGAGCGCATCATACTTGCCAGCCGGATAGCACAGAAATTGCGGGCGCACGCCAATGTTCGCCTCCACCGATTGGATGGAGCCAAGAATCTCATAAATCTGCTTATCCCGGTTAGCGCCCAACAACTGCGCGTGCGTTTTAGTATGCGGCTCAATGTTCCAGCCTTGGGCGTGCAGGGCTTGCAGTTGCGGCCAAGTGAGATAAGCGGGTAGTTCTCGGTCTGCCAGCTCTGTAATCACAAACACCGTACCCGTAAAACCCAGCCGCTCCATGGCTGGCGTGGCGTAATTGATTAAGCCTCGGTAGCCGTCATCAAACGTCAGAACGACTGGTTTGGGCGGCAATGTTTTGCCCACGGTTAGCGCCTCCAGCACGGCGTACAAACTGATGGTGGTGTAACCATTCTCAGCCAAAAAATCCATCTGCGCGGCAAAATCATCCGGCTTTACGGTTAGCCCTTGGCGGATTAAGTCTGCGGTGGCGGGCCACGGCTCCACGTAGTGATACATCAAAATTGGCACGCGCACGCGGCGGGTAGCGGCGTTAATATCTGGCGTGGCTTGCGGAGTGGGTGTTTGGGTGGCCGTGGCTGTAGCGGTGGGCGAAGGTGTGAGCGTGGGTGTAGCAGTAGCCGTAGGCGTATTGGTGAGCGTAGCGGTTGGAAGCGGCGTGGCCGTATTGATGACGGGCGGCGGCAAAGTAGGCGCAAGCGTGGGCAACGGCGTGGCTTGCGGCG
>JAEURM010000347.1 GCA_016789245.1 Anaerolineales bacterium | reverse complement strand
CAAGCGGCCGATTTGGCGCGGCGCTCTGGCTGTGCGGTGGTGATTGCGAGTGGGAGCGAAAATGATGTACTGCCGCGCGTGGTAAATGGTGAGCGGCTGGGCACGCGCTTTCACCCGCTCGTTTCCGCCATTGAGAGCCGCAAACGGTACATTCTTTCCAGCGGGCGCGCGGCGGGCAGTGTGAGTGTGGATGAGGGCGCGGCCAAAGCTCTGCGGGCCGGAAGCAGTTTACTGCCGGTGGGCATGAGTGCCGTGGAAGGAACTTTTGAGCGCGGCGATACCGTGCGCGTGCTGGATGCGGCTGGCCATGAATTGGCGCGTGGTCTTGTCAATTACGCCGCCGCTGATTTAGTTCGGCTGTGCCGCCGCCGCTCCGCTGAGATTGAAAGTATCCTCGGCTATGATTACGGTGATGAAGTGATTCATCGGGATGATTTAGTGTTGTTGTAGTAAGGGCGGTTCGCGAACCGCCCTTACGTGGCCCATATAACGGAGAGTCATGTTAGAACAAATCGGTATCACTGCAAAACTTGCCGCGCGGCAATTGGCCCGCGCCAGCACCGCGCAGAAAAATCGGGCGTTGAACTTGATGGCAGAAAAATTGTTGGCCGAAAGCGCCACCATCTTGGCCGCCAATGCGCTGGATGTGGAGCAGGCCCAAGCGGCGAACATGGAGCCGCACCTGATTGACCGGCTTTTGCTGAATGAAAAGCGGCTGGCCGGGATTGCGGCGGATTTGCGCTCGGTGGCCGCGTTGCCAGACCCGGTGGGTGAACGGTTTGATGAACAGATTCTGCCGAACGGCCTAAAACTGCGCAAACAGCGGATGCCGCTGGGCGTGCTCGGCGTGATTTATGAATCGCGCCCGAACGTGACGGCGGATATTGCGGGGCTGGCGCTTAAATCTGGCAATGCGGCCATTTTGCGCGGCGGG
>JAEURM010000346.1 GCA_016789245.1 Anaerolineales bacterium | reverse complement strand
GCCGCCATTGCGCTGGTGGCCGTAGTGCCCGCTTTTCTGCTGATGAAAAATGACCCGGCGGAAGTGGGCCAAAAACCATACGGCGCCAGTGAAGGCCAACCGGCGTTCCGCATCAACGCGGATACGGGTGTGATGTGGCAAGCCATCCGCTCACCCGAGTTTTGGTTACTGGCCATCACCTTCTTTATCTGTGGCGCAACGTCCAACGGCCTGATTGGCACTCATCTTTTGCCACACGCCATGGAGCACGGTATTACACGTGAGATTGCGGCCGGAAGCATTGCGCTGATGGGCACTATGAACTTTATTGGCACCATTGCCAGCGGCTGGCTGACGGATAAATTTGACCCGCGCAAGCTACTGAGTGTGTACTACACCTTCCGTGGCCTCTCGCTCTTTATTCTGCCGTTTGTTACAGAGCCGCTCGGCTTATCGGTTTTTGCTATCCTCTTTGGTTTAGATTACATCGCCACTGTGCCGCCCACTACCGTTTTGGTGGCAGATATTTTTGGCCGCAAGAACGTGGGGCCGGTGTATGGCTGGGTGTACTGTTCCCATCAAATTGGCGCGGCACTGGCCGCATACCTTGGCGGCGTGGTGCGTGCCTCTTTAGGTGATTACGGCTTGGCGTTTTTGATTGCTGGAGCGGTGGGCATTGCGGGCGGCCTGCTGGCCCTACGCATCAACCGGCACGCCCAACCGCTGGCCCCCGCCGTCGCGTAAGCCAATAAAAACTCAAACAAGGGGAACAAGAATGTTTAATGAGAACAGATCCTTGTGTGCCAAGTTGATTCGACATCTATTCTTATCCAAACTGCTTAACTCCAATTTTCACAGCGGCGTTCAGCTATGATAAGTCTATGAAGCGCCAACTTACAACTCAACAATTGTTTCAACACTGGCTGGCCGGTTTGCTCTGTGTGGGGTTGATTGGGCTAGGCTACACCTT
>JAEURM010000345.1:785-982 GCA_016789245.1 Anaerolineales bacterium | reverse complement strand
ACCGACGGTGCCTGCGCCGGAAGCTACACCCTTACAAGAAAATGGACGGCTACCGACCTTTGCGGTAATACAGCCGTGCACACACAGGTAGTGACCGTAACCGATACACAGGCTCCAACATTTACTGGAACACTACCTGCGGCCAGTATCACTGCATCTTGTGGAAACATCCCAACTGCGGCTACGCTTACTGCAAC
>JAEURM010000345.1:0-689 GCA_016789245.1 Anaerolineales bacterium | reverse complement strand
AGAACCGACGGTGCCTGCGCCGGAAGCTATACCCTTACAAGAAAATGGACGGCTACCGACCTTTGCGGTAATACAGCCGTACACACACAGGTAGTAACCGTAACCGATACACAGGCTCCTGTATTTACTGGAACACTACCTGCGGCTAGTATCACTGCATCTTGTGGAAACATCCCAACTGCGGCTACGCTTACTGCAACCGATACCTGCGGAAGCGCAACGGTAACATTTGCCGAGACAAGAACCGACGGTGCCTGCGCCGGAAGCTACACCCTTACAAGAAAATGGACGGCTACCGACCTTTGCGGTAATACAGCCGTGCACACACAGGTAGTGACCGTAACCGATACCCAGGCTCCTGTATTTGCAGGAACACTGCCTGCTGCCAGCATCACCGCATCTTGCGGAAACATCCCGGCTGCGGCTACGTTAACTGCAACCGATGCCTGTGGAAGCGCAACGGTAACATTTGCCGAGACAAGAACTGACGGTGCTTGCCCTGGAAGCTATACCCTTACAAGAAAATGGACGGCTACCGACCTTTGCGGTAATACAGCCGTGCACACACAGGTAGTAACCGTAACCGATACACAGGCTCCAACATTTACTGGAACATTGCCTGCGGCCAGTATCACTGCTTCATGCGGAAACATCCCAACTGCGGCTACGCTTACTGCAACCGATGCCTG
>JAEURM010000344.1 GCA_016789245.1 Anaerolineales bacterium | reverse complement strand
AACCGCCGCCTACCGCCGCCCACCAACGCAAATCTACTCGCGGCAAACGCAAGAATGAGCGCATGAGGGGCATATTTACGCCAGCTAAAGTAAAGGCCGCGTACCATGCTAGATTTTTAGCAATTTCGCCGGGCAATGAGGGAAACCAATTAAAGCGATAACCCCACTCCAAAATGCTCCAGACCCCAGCAAGGGCGGCATAAACGGTGAGCCAGCGTGAGCCGGGCCGCTCTGACTGACGAAAAGCTAACACCGCCACCAAAATGTAAACGGCGGTGCCAACCAATAAACTGACTAACGTTAAATCCCAATCCACCATAGTGCGTTGCAAATCCTATCATGGTTGAGTATAGCCGAGGGAGGAAAGGGCCACGCGTAGGACTTATGACGGAAAAGTTTGTGTAAGTTGGAGGGCGAGGGAAAGTTTACGTTTAGAAAGCGTTAGGTAATCTAGCGGAATGGGAATTATGAGCCCGCTTCGGCAAGTTGCACTATAACAAGCGGCGGCTTCAGCCAATGCTGATTGATGAAGCTGGCAAAGTAAGCGTAAGCCGGGTGTATTGGCCCGGCTGAGTTTCTACGGCGAGGGAGCCGCCGAGTACGGCCATGAGCGTACTGTGCAGAGCCAAGCCCTGCCCGGTGCCGCGCGGCTGTTCGCTTAATCCTAAGCCTACACCATCATCTTCAATCACTATCACTAAATGCGGATTGGAAGAAGCCCACACGCGCAAAGCGAGTGGCCGCGCAACAGAACCGCCCCGCCCGTAGCGCGCCGCGTTGCGCAGGGCTTCGCGGCCAGCGTAGAAGGCCGTTTCCTGCACAAAGGCCGGCAAGCGGCGTGCGGCAGTTTCCACTGCCTCAGATACATCCCAATGCACACGCTCAAATGCGCCTTTCAATTCTCCATCCACCACTTGCTTGAGTGCGCCCAGCAAGCCCGCTCTTTCTAACAACGGCGCGGCGGCGCTGGGCATGGAGCGTAGTAAATCTGAAATTTGGTGATGCACTTGTGTGAGCGTGGTGAGGCCGGGGCTGGCGGGCGCAT
>JAEURM010000343.1 GCA_016789245.1 Anaerolineales bacterium | reverse complement strand
CCCAAACCCGCTCGCTGAGAAGGAAACCGTCTCTTGAAAAATAAAAAATTGAGCAAACAAACGAAAGGAGTACACCAAGGCCAACACCAACGAGGCCACCCGCACCCAGCCCCGATAACGCACATCATAGTAACGGGCAAAAACTTTTTCGAGTTCGGGCGCAAAACGGAGCCAGCGCCAGCCGTTCCGCTCGGCGGACTTTATCCATTCCGGCGGTACAGGGTTAAGTAACTCGGCGTAACGGGGCTGGGCCATATGCGCGATTATAGCCGGAACGCCGCGCGCAGTTAGATGGTATGGGTTGGGGAATTTATTCGCCGAGGAAGCCGGAAACCAACGATCCAATGGCGTCGCGGTTGGGGATGCTCACCCGGCCACCAGTGGGCGTCGTCCACGGAATGACGTACTCGCCCGTGATTGCGTAAGAGTCAATGGCGTCACGGTCAATTTGCGGGCCAACGCACACGAGTGAGGCAATTTCTTCGGCGGTTAAATCCGTGCGCACCAAGCCATTGAGCGTACCCAGCAAAGCCGGGATTTGCGGAATCACCGCCGGGCTAAGCATCTTATCGCGGATGGCCATCAGCACATCTTGTTGGCGCACAATACGGTGGTAATCATCGTCTTGATGGCGCGTGCGCGCATACCGCAAAGCGGTAATGCCATCCATATGCACTAAGCCCGCTGGCACTTCAAACAAGAATACGCCGCTGTCATCTGGTAGAGGAAACAACGGGTCAGAAATCGCTTTCGGCACATCTACATCAACGCCGCCTAGCGCATCCACAAAGTTCACAAACGCGCCAAAGTTCACCATCACATAGCGGTGCACGCGGATGCCAAAGTTGAGTTCAATGGTTTGCTTCAGTTGCTCCGGGCCGCCGCCGGGCACGCCATATACTTCTCCGTACAAGTAAGCGGTGTTGATGCGGTCTTGCGTGATACCTACAGATTCTAAGTTGGGCTGAGGCATGTATAAATCACGCGGGATAGAAAACAGCGCGGCACTTTTATCCGTAAAGCGCACGTTGAGCAGTTTCAGCGCATCGGTGCGTGCGGGCTTGGAGTAATCGCCTTCCCGGTCATCCACACCCAGCAGGGCAATGGTTACTTGCTCTGGCCCTCCGCACACGCCATTTTCCGCAGTGGGTAA
>JAEURM010000342.1 GCA_016789245.1 Anaerolineales bacterium | reverse complement strand
CTAACAACGCGGTGGAGGCGCCCGTGGCCAGCACGGTAACGCGAGCGCGGTGGTTTACGGGCGCAGAGCCGCTTCCGTTGACGCTCACGCCCACCACGCGGCCAGCGGCTTCCATGAGGCCGCTCACGGTTTGTTGTTCAAATTGTGCACCCGCCACTAGCGCCCGCTGGCGGATGATTTCATCTAATTGAAAACGGGGAAGCACCAATGCGTGGCCGGGAAGATTTTTGTGCGGCAAGATGGGCGCGGAGAAGCTGTGGCCGTTGGGGCTCGCCACGCGGGGCGCGCTCGGGACGCTGTTCGATGGTGCTGCCATCGGCGGCGACAGCGGCCACGGCGTTCACGGCCTCCAGCGCGCCGATGTTTTTTAGCACGTGCAGGGCGCGCGGCGAGAGACCATCACCGCACGTTTTATCACGCGGGAATTGGGCTTTATCTAACACGCGCACGCTGAAGCCTGCGCTGGCCAAAAAATACGCTAACGTTGAGCCGGCTGGCCCAGCGCCAACGATGAGGATATCTGTTTCTGAGAGCACGGGCGAATTATAGATGAGGGATTTTCCACGAAGGACAGGAAGAAAACACGAAGGCACACGAAGAATCTTCGAGTACGTCGTGTTCTTTGAGTCTTTTAGGTGAACGGCTACGAAGAAGGTGGGCCTAACTGTTCAATTGAGTAGCCGCGTGGGTAGGTGCGGCTGGGTTCATCGGCCACAATGTAGGGGCGGGCGCGCGGGCCAAGCAGGCGCGTGGCGCGGGCGCGGAGCCGGAGCAAAAATTCCAGCGTGGGCTTCAGCCAGCCGGGCGGCGTGGGGAAGCCAAAGGCGCGGCGCAAATTTTCATCCAGCATGGCGTACACAAAGGGCGCACCCAGCGGCCATAAAGTTTTAGGCAAAAACCAGCCCAGCATTAAGTTTACAGTGTAATCACCCACGCGGCGGTTGGATTCTGTATATTGAAAATGCTGGCGTTCGTATTCATGGTTGAAGCGCTTTAGCGTCTCGTAATCTTCCGGGATGTTTTTGATATTCATGCGCCGCCCCAACTCACGCCAAAAGTAAAACAGCGCCAACTTTTCTTGCCGGGTGGTGGCCCGCCAGCCAAACCGGTCTATCCAGCGCGGCGTTTCATACACAAAGGTGGTGAGCACGTACAGCAAAT
>JAEURM010000341.1 GCA_016789245.1 Anaerolineales bacterium | reverse complement strand
AACCAAATCAGACCGACAAGGGTCACGATGCCAATCAGAGAAATCACGCTCTTTAGGAATAGGGTTGAACCTTGTTTCAGGGTCATAAATACTTCTCGTTTCATAAGGTGTTACACTGTAACACACGATTTATTGTTTTACAACATATTATTATTGTTATTAATTGCATCTAAAATGGCATTTGTGTTCATTCACAAGAAAAGGGCTAGCATTCCGCCCCATCCATCACAGCTAACGCTTGCCGCTAGCCCGCACTCATCCCCTCTCATCTTCCCATAACACGGATTTTACAAGTTCTCGGCATAATGTAAGCGGCATCCGTTACAATCCGATCGTCCGCTCCCAGTCCGTTTATGAACTCGCTCCGCTTCCGCCTGTTCGCCGCCTTCTTCGGCATCATCGTCATTGTGCTGGCGCTGGTCAGCCTCGGCCTGCTCATCTTTCTGCGGGATAGCGCCCTCATTGAGCGTCCCGCCGTCATCCAGCTCAACCAAGCGGAGCGCGCCCTGCTCCGCCAACTGCCGGTTCCAGAAAACTTGCATAACACTGATTTAGACGCTTACGTGCAAGAAGCCGCTGAAATTGCCGGCGTGCGCGTGCTTCTGTTGGATGCGGATGGCAACGTGCGCGTGGATTCTAATCCCGAGTTGGCCGTGCCCGCCTTCCGCCTCAACGCCCTACGCACGGATACCACCGGCGCACGCGTGGGCCAAGCGCGTGATAGTGATAACGGCGCGTGGGTGTTCACCGCCCGCCGCTTCACACGCGGCTATTTGATTCTGGCCTCGCCGCAACCGCGCTTCCCCGCCCTCACATTTTTTGTAGAAGATTTGCTTGGCCCACTTTTGCAAGCGGCGGGCGTGGCGGCGCTGGTGGCGTTGGTGCTATCCGGCCTGCTGGCGCGCTCCGTGGCTCAGCCGCTCCAAAAAATGGCGCAAGTGGCGCAAGGCATTGCCCACGGAGATTACGCGCAAACCGCGCCGCTGGCCGGGCCGCAAGAAGTGCGCGCCCTCGGCCACGCCATCAATGAAATGAGCCAGCAGGTGCAAACCAGCCAGCAGGCCCAGCGAGATTTTCTCGCCAACATCTCGCATGATTTGAAAACGCCCCTCACTTCCATTCAAGGTTTTGCGCAAGCCATTACGGATGGAACGGCCAACTCGCCGGAAGCCATGAAGCGCGCGGCGGGCATTATTTATGATGAAGCAGACCGGATGCGGC
>JAEURM010000340.1 GCA_016789245.1 Anaerolineales bacterium | reverse complement strand
CAAGAGTGGGCACTGAAGCTGAAAGAACTCACTTACGTTTTGGCAGACCCGTACTCCGCGGCGGATTTTCAGCACGGGCCGATTGCCATTGTGGGGGAAGGTTTCCCGGTGCTGGCCATTGCGCCCAGCGGCGCGGTTTTGGCAGATTTGCTGGTGTTGTTACGCCGCCTGCGCCAAGAGTACGGCGCACAATTGTTAGTGCTTTCTGATAATGAAGAAGCGCTGGCGGCTGGGCAAGCCGGTTTGCGCCTGCCCGCTGGTCTACCGGAGTGGCTCACGCCGCTAGTTAGCATCATCCCCGCGCAGTTGTATTGTTATCACCTTACCCGCGCCAAAGGCCACAACCCAGAAGCGCCGCGCAACATCCGCAAAGTGACGCTGACGCACTAGCCCATACTTTTTGAAACGCTGAGAACGCTAATTATGCTGATTTTCGCTGATGAATCACATCAGTGTTTTCAGCGGCCCATCAGCGGCTTCAGCGTTCCTGTTTTCCCACTAGCCGCCTCCGCAAAGTGCTGTAGAATTTCGCCAACCACCCATATTCCTCGGAGGCCATCATGCTTAGGTTCGTGCGCTCGCTGACCGTGTGTGCCGTTCTGTTTGCCGTGCTTGTTGCCCCACTTCAACAAGCCCTCGCCGCTCCCGCCCCCCGCGCCAAATGGACGGTGATGGTGTACATCTCTGGTGATAACAACTTAGAAGATTACGTGGTGAAAGATATTGAACTGGAACTAGCGCCCACCGGCTCTAGCGCCAATGTGCAAGTGGTGGCGCTGGCAGACCGTGGCCCGGGCTACGATACCAGTTACGGCGATTGGCAGACGACTAAGCTCTTTCATGTAACACCGGGCATGACGGCGGCGGCGGAGAACGCCGTGGCCGATTGGGGCGAGCGCAACATGGGCGATAAGCAGACGTTGATTGATTTTGCAACGTGGACGAAAACAAATTATCCGGCTGACCATTATGCGTTGTATTTTTGGGGCCACGGCTGGAACTGGCATCCGGGCTACGTGATGGAGGATGATACGAGCAACGATACGCTGGATATGCAGGAAGTGAAAGCGGCTCTGCCTTCCATTGGCTTTATTGATTTTGTGGGCTTTGATGGCTGTAACATGGCCTCCATTGAAGTGCAGTATTTGTGGCGCGGCTACGCTACCGCGCTGGCGCACTCCCAAGAGTATGTGGGCTGGGATGGCGTGGAATACGATGTGGTGCTGG
>JAEURM010000033.1 GCA_016789245.1 Anaerolineales bacterium | reverse complement strand
GTAGCAAACACAATCACACCCTTTTCTTTAATCCGCGTCCACGCGGTATCTTGCGGAGCATTGGAGAATTGAAAAATAGCACCCACGCCTATTACCCCGATCACCAATAACCCCACCAATAGAAACTTTGGTTGGCGCAGTTGCTTCAGGGTTGCGTCCATTGTTTTATCGCTTCGTAAATCGGTTTGAGCGCAAAATCCGGTGTTACCAACGTATAGTAATCACCATAACTGCGTTGCGGCGCGGGGTAGCGAAACGCCCAAATGCACGCCGCGCGCACCCCCGGCCAATTCTGCTCGGCCCACTCCAAGGCACGCAAAGTGTAATCAACCCGCACCAACGGCTTTACCGCTTGCGTCCAGCGCGGTGAATCATTCCAGCCCATTTCGGTGATGTAGATGGGTTTGTCCGCATCGCCATTGGCGGCCATGATTTCGCGCAGTAACTCAGTACGCCGGAAGTTCACCACGTCCCGCGCGGGCGGCTCCTCGGGCGGGAAGCGCAAACCGTACGCGTGCACGGCCAACGCATCCATGGCCGCTCCGGCCCCAGCGGCATACATGCGCTCCAAGTACGTCAAATCATCCAACGCCAATTCACCATCACCTGCGCCTAACGTTGGCGCAAGTGCGCCGCCTAAAACCTGAAGGCTAGCATCCGCTTCCTTAGCACGCGTGTACGCCAGTTGTAATAACCGTGTGTAACTCTCCGGGTCAACGCGCCTAAAGCCCCACTCTCCGGCCACGTTGGGCTCATTCCAAATAATGATGTGCCGCACTCGGTCTTTGTAGCGGCTCACAAAGGCAAACACAAAATCCCCAAAATCGGCGTAGTGCTCCTCCGGCAGAAGTGTGGAGACGGTGGGCGAGCCATCTTCCGCGCGGCGTGCGTACTCCGGCACCATGCCACCCAGCCGCGCAATCACGGTTAGCCCTTGGTTGCGGGCGTAATCAATGCGGGCATCCGCGTGCTCCCAGTGATATTGGCCACGCTCACTTTCATAGTACGCCCACGGAAAAAACTCCACAATGGTAGGTGCGCCCATCTGCCGCACCAACTCAAACGTGCGCAGAATCTTCCACGCTTCCACTTCATCCGTAACGCGTGTGTGCACGCAGGTGAGGGGATGTTGCGTCACCACCGCTTGCGGCGAGCCAAGCACAACCAACGGCGGCGCCGAGTGCGCCAGCGGCAGAATTAACAGCAGGATAAACCCGCGCAGAATCCAATTTCGCATGCGGCCATTTAATCACAATGAGTTGAGAAACGGATGAAACGGAAAATGTCGGGTGGAGCAGATTTTCCTCACTCCCCTGCGTATGTCTTCGTGTGGCTTCGTATAACTTCGTGTGCTTCGCGGATTCTTTGTGCTTAAGGAAACGTCACCCTCAGCGAATATGCGCCGCCGCCAAAAAGGGCCGTCGTCACAATGCGCACGTAATAGGTGCCCGCCGCGCCGGTGCATTTGTTGTTAGAGCCGGGTGGGCACGTAATCGTAAACGGTGCGCTAGAGGTAAAGCCTACCAAGTTCGCAACCGAAACGGTGGGATAGTACAACTGCAACTGCACGCCAGTGGTAGCGCCGGTGAGTTGCACGGTGAGTGGCCCACCATTAGATTTGAAGTAGAAGAAATCATTGTTGACGCCATTGGCCAGCGTGCCGCAATAATCCCGTCCAGACAGTAACGGCCCGTTGGCTTGCGAAGCATTATCGTTGGGCTCAGTTTCGCAGGGAAAGACGTAGCCTTCTGGCGGGCGGAAGATGAGGGGCAAATAGATACGGCGCGGATTGGTATCCACAATAGTGATGCTGGTGCTCTCCGGCGTGCCCAAGGTGGCGCTCACTGGCTCCGTAAGCTGAACGGAAAAACTCCGGTCCCCGTAATACATGCCATCATTTAATACCGTGAGGGTGATAGGCTTGGCCGTTTCACCCGGCGCAAATTGCAATTGGCCGCTTTTAGCCAAATAATCGCGTCCGGCCAGCGCCGTATCATCCACCGTATGGTAATTCACTGTAGCCGTCACTCCAGAAGTTGTATCTAGCGTGGCCGTCACCACCACTTGCTGGGTGGACTTAATCATAGATTGCAAACTAGATTCCATTTCCGCCACGGGTGGTGCTTCAGCATCCACAATCGTAACCCGCGCAATGGCTGGGCTGTCCACACCTAGTGAGGTGGTGTTGGTCAGCACCACGTCAAACCACTTATCCCCGGTGTACAACGCATTGGGTGTGAGGGGAACCGTAAACGCTAATTGGGCCGTATTCGTGAACGTGAGGGTACCGCTCACTGGTGTAAATTCGGCATCCGGCTGGGCAGAGCCGGCAAACGTTTGGTAAGCAACGTTCGCTTCAAACGGTAAGGCCGCATCGAGTGTAACAGTGATAATGGCGGGCGCAGTTTCTAGTTGGGCGTAATCACTGGCAGAAAGTTGGGCCATGGCCACTTCAAATGCGCCCATATCACAAGCTTGGCTTTGAGGCCGAGGCACGCCGCGTTGATCTTTGCTCAAACAGGTTGCACCGGCGTTTAGTGCCGGGCTATCTGGTAAAAGGGCATGCGTGGTGCTGGGGCCGCCATTCTCCGCTAAAGGGGCCAAGCGCGCCTCTAACGGCGCTACTTCTGAACCCACCAAATCCCCATTAATGCCGTTCACCAAACCCTCACACCCGGCCGGGTTACCAAGCAAATTATGGCCAGCAGAGCTAAGCACGCCCAAACAATCGGGCGCGCCGCCTAAGGTGGAGTTACCGGCCACTACACTATTTTTGAGAATCACTGAGCCGCTGGTAGTTTTAATGCCGCCCGTTTCTAGGCCGGTGTTAGAAATAACGGTGGAGTTGTTGAGTTGCGTGAGGGCGGAACTATTTTGGTTGATGAGGCCAGCTCCCACATTGCCGGAAAGGGTCACGTTGTTAAGCGTGAGCGTGCCGCCCTGATTAAGAATGCCCGAAATTGCATTCTGGCTGAGGGTGCTTTCAGAGAGGGTGAGTTCCGCGCCCGGCTCCACCACCAAGCCGCCGAGCGGGCCGTTATGAATCATCAGCCCGGAAATCAGCACGCCGGTGGCATTCACACTTAGCACTGGGGTGTTGGCCAGTAATTGGCCATCAATCACCCGCAACCCTACCCGGTCTGGGCTTTGAATGGACATACTGGTTGAGATTTCCAGCGTTCCGAAGGTGGCATTGAGGGTGTAAGTCCACGGGTTCTGCCCGCCCGGCAGGATAATGCTATCGTTTTGTTCACGCGCATTGGCTTCTTCAATGGCGGCCCGCAAAGAGCACATACCCGCTAATGTGGCGCATAAACCATCGCCGGGGTTGGCATCGGCCACGTCTTCAGCACTATCCACTAAAAATATTTTGCTCCCCACGGTGGCCGAACTGGTTAACACCAGAGAGGCCGCCAGTGCCAAACACCCGGCTAAAAAAGTGCGCGTGAGAGTCACAAACTGGCGCGGCATGGTTTACTCACGGAAGCGGAATGGGCGTATCGGGCGGCGGCTCTGTAGGTGGCACTGAGGTGGGCGGTGGCTGAGTGGGCACTACAGCGGTGCTGGTGGGCAAAGCCACGGTAGGCGGCACGGCTGTAGGTTGCACAATCCGCGTCACCACTAGCGGCGGCTGAGTGGGTTGAATAATGATTGCGGTAGGCACCAGTGTTTCCGTAAAAGTGGGCAGTGGGCTTGGCGTTTCAGTCGGCGTGGGCGTTTCGGTAGCAGTAGCGCTCGGCGTAAAGGTGAAGGTGGCGGTAGGCGTTGGCGTAAAAGTGGCCGTAGCGGTAGGCGTGGCTGTGGCCGTAAACGTAGCCGTAGCAGACCATGGAAACGTGCCGCCAGAAAAAGCCCACGCGCTTGCGCCGCCTAAAATAAAAATTAGCCCGCCGCCAAGTATGCCGGCGAGTACCCAGCGCCATCGGTTTTGGACGGGAGGCCGTTGTACGACTTGCGAAAGGCTTCCGAGTTGGCTCAAACCATCTGGCCGGAGGTGTGCGGGAGAAGACGCCATTTCTAGCGCTTCTGGGTTGCGGAGCGGGCTGGGCCGTTGTGGGCCGTTCCAAAGCCCTCTCACCGCACGCGCTAACTCTCCGGCGGTGGCAAAGCGCTCTTCTGGGTTGCGGGCCAACGCGCGGTTCACCACTTCATTGAAGCCTTCCGGCAAGCCGGGCCGTTTGGTTTCCACTGTAGGCACGGATTCCGTCATGTGCTTGTACAGCACCTTCATCGGCGTATCGGCCGCGTGCGGCACATGGCCCGTCAGCATCTCGTACAAAATCACGCCCAAGCTATAAATATCACTGCGTGCATCAATTTCGCGCTCACCCAATGCTTGCTCGGGGCTCATGTAATCTAGCGTACCCACCATAGCGCCGCTAAAAGTAATGCGCGTCACCACCCGCTCCGCTAGCTTGGCCAAGCCAAAATCCGAGAGGCTCGCATAACCCCGCGCATCAAACAAAATATTGGAGGGTTTAATATCGCGGTGAATTACGCCGCGATGGTGCGCCTCATCCAGCGCGGCGGCGATGTTTTGCAAAATGGGGACGATTTGCGCGAGCGGAACCGGCTTGCTGGCGATGCGGTCTTCCAATGTGCCGCCCGGCATATAGCGCATGACGATATACGGAATGCTGTTCTCACCGCTGAAATCGTACACGGGCACAATATTCGGATGATCAAGGCTGGCTAAAATGCGGGCTTCGCGGATGAAGCGTGTGCGGAATTGCGGGTCACGTACAAAGTGGGCATGCAGAAGTTTGATGGCCACGGGCCGGTCGGCGGCCGGGTCATGCGCCAAGTAAATGGTGGCCATGCCGCCGGTGCCAATTTCACGCAGAATCTCATAGCGCCCGATTTTACGGAGTGTGGCGTTAGTGTTTTCGAGACGAGGTTCTGGTGCGCGCATAGGAGAAAAGTACTCAGCATGCGCATTCTACTGACCTTTCACCAACGAAACGAACTGGTTTGAAAGCCAAACTTAACCTTAGGCTAACCAGTTGGATGTTGGTTTGAATGATTACAAATATAAAAGGGGCGCAGATGAACGCGGGTATCCACAAAACTCAACATGGACTCCCGCTTGCGCGGGAGTGACAAGCCGGCCAAGAAACCAAATCAAAACTTCACTGCGTTGGAGTTGATTGTGAAGCCAACACCATAAACACATCTTCCAGCGTGGCTTCGGTAGTTTGCACTTCCGGGGAAAAGTTGTGAAGTGCAGTGGAAAGTGATTCTGCGGAGTGCGTGCCGCGCGTGGTAATGGCGTGCAGATGGTCTCCCAGCAAGCCGGCTTGTTGCACGCCGGGGAGTTTTACTAGCGCGTCTAAAGCGGGGATGAGCGGCGCGGCGATGATGTTCCACGCCTCCCCTTGCACAATGTTTTGCTTGAGATTGCTCGGCGTATCTAAGGCCAACAAGCGCCCTTGGTTCATAATAGCCAAACGGCCACAATACTCGGCTTCATCCATGTAATGCGTGCTGACGAAAATAGTGGTGCCCTGCTCGGCCAGCGTGTAAATCACATCCCAAAATTCACGGCGCGCTTCCGGGTCAACGCCGGAAGTAGGCTCATCTAAAAACAACAATTTGGGCTGATGAATTAGGGCAATGCCCAGCGCCAGCCTCTGCCGCCAGCCGCTGGAAAGTTGCCCAGCACGGCCCTGCTCATGCCCGCTCAAGCCCACTTGCGCAATCACCGCTTCTACGCGCTGGCGCAAATTTTGGCCGCGTAGGCTGTACACACCGCCGTAAAATTCCAAATTCTCGCGCACAGTTAGCTCTTCATACAACGCAAACTTTTGGCTCATGTAGCCCACCAGTGGCCGGATGTTTTCGGAGTCACGCGCTACATCAAAACCAAATACGCTGGCCTGGCCGCTGGTGGGCCTCAGCAAGCCTAGCAATATGCGCATAGTGGTGGTTTTGCCACTGCCGTTGGGGCCAAGGTAGCCAAGGATTTCGCCGCGCGTCACTTCAAAACTCACGGCATTTACAGCCGTAAATTCACCAAATTTCTTAGTGAGTGCTTGCGCGGTGATGACGGTTTCTTTCATAGTGGAAAATCAAGAGACAGAGCAATGCGCTATTGTTGGTCTTTCAGCAAATGAATAAACACATCTTCTAGGGAAGGCGGGATGGGCCGCAGGCGATGAATTTGCACGCCCGCGCCAGCCAATGCGGCTGAAAGTTGGGCCAGTTGCGGCGTGGGCTCAGCCACATGTAAATGCAAGCGGTCTCCAAACGTTAGTACATCGCGCACGTTTGGCTGGCGTTGGGCAATGGCGCGCGCTTGCTGTTTGGGTTGCGCCACCAATTCCCACACACGGCCGGCCAGCGGTTGCATCAGTTCCCGTGGCGTGCCTTCCACCAAAATTTTGCCAGAGTGCATAAAGCCAATGCGGTTACACCGAATGGCTTCATCCATGTATGGTGTACTCACAATCACCGCCGTGCCGGCGCCCAAAACGCGAATGAGCAATTGCCAAAAATCCTGCCGCGTCACCGGGTCAACGCCGGTGGTGGGTTCATCCAACAAAAGCACTTTCGGCTCATGAATCAACGCGCACGCTAAGCCCAGCTTCTGCTTCATGCCGCCAGAAAGTTGCGCGGCGCGGCGGCCTTCAAAACCGCCTAAGCCTACAAAGTTCAGCAGAGTTTCGGCGCGGTGGGCAAAACGGTGGCCTACCACGCCGCGCACTTCGCCAAAAAACTTGAGATTCTCCAGCACCGTAAGATCACCATACAAACTAAAGCGTTGCGCCAAATAACCCAACGTGGCGCGCGCTTCTTCGGGCCGCTCGTTCACATCCCAACCGCCCACCCGCGCGGAACCCGCATCCATTTGCAATGCGCCCACTAACAAGCGAAGCGCGGTAGTTTTCCCCGCGCCATCTGGCCCCACCAAACCGTATGCTTCACCTGCGCGCACATTCAGGCTCACATCCTGCACGGCGTGCGTGGCACCAAAGGATTTTTTGAGATGCAAGGCTTCTACGAGGAGAGACATGGTGGAAAGTGGAAAGTAGAAAATGAAAAGTGGAAAGTTACACGCGCTGGAGGTGTGTATCCTTGAACGCCGTTTCGTACTTAAGCCCATAGCCGAGCATACGATCCATGCCGATGTGAGCGAACCAAATTAGTGCCAACTGGCTGGCAAGTGGTGTGGCGGCAAACAAACCATAGGCGGCTAACAGTGCGGGCAGAAGATAAATATGAATGGCGTTGTATGTTTGAGCACCGATTTTTTGATTGACTAAATACCCCACCATAGAAATATCAGGCGCGAACAAAAGCAGGGCAAATAACCACCAACTACCGCCACTTTGGGCATATAGGGTCACTGCGGCGATGAGCAACACAGCCCCTTCCAAGTGTAAAAGCATCTTAGGCGTGAACATGATTTATTTGAGGGTGCTTAATTTCCAAAATCCACGTCCGCCGGCATGCCGGGCTTGAGCTTGCCATCCGGATTGTTCAGCGCCAGTTCAATGCCGTACACCGTAGTGCGGCGGCCAGCTTCGGTTTGCACGTTGCGGGGCGTGAACTCTGCCTGATTGGCAATATGCGTAACCGTGCCCGTAAACGTTTGGCCGGGGAAAGAATCCACCGAGACGTTAGCCGTTTGGCTCAACGTAATTTGGCCGTAACGCTCTTCAGAAACGTACACCGTGAGCGTGAGCTGGCTTAAATCTGCTAACGTGAGCAAGGTAGCGCCGGGCGTCGCAAATTCTCCTAGTTGAACAGCGCGTGCCAACACTACGCCCGCACTGGGCGCTTTGAGCGTGAGTTTGGCAATTTGCGCATCTAATACCCCGAGTGCGGCGCGGGCGGCCTCAGCTTGCGCGGCGGCGGCTTGCGCTTGGGCCTCAGCGGCTTGGGCTTGAGCTTGAGCCGCTTCAATTTGCTCTGGGCGCGCACCGGCTTTGGTTAAATTATATTGCGCTTGTGCATTCGCCAGCGTGGCCAATGCCGTATCCAACTGTTGCTTAAGATTTTTGCCCGCTGTGGTATCTTGCGCCGCCTCGGATAAATCCGCATAGCTCTCTTGCAGGGCATCGGCCGCAATCTTGGCGCGGTCAATCACCGTTTGCGCTACGGCCAATTGCTCCGCCGATGGGCCAGCTTGGAGCAGTGCCAGATTGGCTTGGGCGGCTTCTTGCGCTTGGGCGGCGGCCTGCGCGACGGCCTCGGCGGCCTGTAACGCCGCTTCGGCTTGGGCGCGTTGCGCGGTCAGCAAGGTTGAATCAAGTTCAATCAGCACGGCACCCGCTTCCACTACGTCTCCCTCCCTTACATTGATGACGGTAACGCGCCCGCCCAACTCTGGCCCAATACGGATTTGAGTGGCTTCTATAGTGCCGGAAGCATTGACGGCCCCCGTTTGCGCGGCGGCTGGCCCAGCCGTGAAGTACCACACGCCAAAAGCAATGAGCGCCACCACGATAACAATGGGAAGGATGCGACGAGGATTAGGGTGCATAAAATCTCCAGTAGAGAATTAGAGGATTAGAGAATTCTCTAGTTCTCCAATTCTCTTTTTAATCAAGCCGTTTTCTAAACCTCAGCGCCGCGCCGCCGAGGATGAGGATGGCAAAAATGCTCAGTGCCAGCGCTTCTGGCCAGAGCGTTTCCATGCCCACGCCCTTGAGCACAATACTGCGGGCGATGATGAGAAAGTAACGGAGCGGAATAGCATAGCTGATGATTTGCAGGGGCCACGGCATAGCGGCCAAGGGAAAGAAAAAGCCGGAAAGAAAAATACCCGGCAAATTGATAAACATGGACGAAATCATGGCTTCTTGCTGGGTGTTGGCGATGGTGGAAATAAACAAACCCAAACCCAAATTGGTAGCGAGGAATAAGGCGGCCAACGCCAGCAGAAGCGGCATACTGCCATTGATGGGCACACCAAATAACAATACGCCCGCCACTAAAATTTCCAGCATGTTGATGAAGGCGATGATGACGTATGGTGTGAGCTTACCCACCATTAACTCCCAAGAGCGGATGGGCGTGACGATGAGTTGCTCAATGGTGCCGCGCTCGCGCTCCCGCACAATGGCCGTGGCGGTGAGGATGATGGTGAGAAATTGCAGGATGACGCCGATGAGGGCTGGAATCATGTAATAGGCGCTGACCAAATCCGGGTTGTACCAAACTTGCGTGCGCACTTCTACGGGCGGCGTAAACGTGGCCGCCTGCCCGCGTGCCGCTAGCCGCTCTAAAGTAACTTGGGTGCTTTTGGTTTGCCCAATCAGCACTGCGGCAGAAAGCGCCGTGCCCGCCACCGTGGGGTCTGAGCCATCAATCACAAAGGCCACGGGTGCGGTTTGCCCAGCGGCCAGTTGGCGGGCATAGGTGGGTGGAATGATTAAGCCAGTGCGCGCAAAACCATCACTAATCAGCCGCACCAGTTCCGCTTCAGAATTCACATCGTAGGCCACCTGAAAGTAATCGGCGGCGCGGTACGCTTCAATCAGTGAGCGCGATTCGGGCGATTTGTCTTGGTCAAACACCGCTAAGGGCACGTTGCGCACATCGTTAGTGGCCGCGTAGCCCAGCAAAAACAACTGAATGATGGGCATCATGAAGGTGAGCGCCAACGTCCGTGGGTCACGCACAATCTGAATAAATTCTTTGCGGATGAGCGAAAACAAGCGCGTGTTAAACATAGGCGGTGAATTACTTTTCTTCCAGAATGCCGTGCAGATAAATGGTGACCAAGCCATCCAACCACTGTTCACTGCTTAGGTTGAATTGTTGAACAAGCTTGGTATTGCGCAAGAGCAGTTCCGTCATCATGAAGCCAATCATCAGGCTCATCAACGCCCGGAGCATGATGGGCGGCGGGAGCTTGCGTAAATTCCCCTGCAATTGCATGAAGCGTTGAACAAACACCATGAACTTGGGCACTATGGTTTCAGCGAGTGCGCGCAAGTGGCGGCCCTGAAACTCCAACAGCTCCATAAAAATCAGTGAGAGCACTTGCGTCTCTGTGCCGGCGGTTTTGGCGTACACCGTGTGCGCGGCCTGCCGCACAAAACTCTCCATAGTCTCGGTGGGCATCACTTCAATTTCATCTAACGCCGGAACCAGCACATGGTAGGGGTGAAAGGCATCCAGCACCGCCGCAAAAATATCTTCCTTAGTGGCGAAGTGATTGTAAATGCCACCCACCGCCACTCCGGCCTCCTCGGCAATTTGGCGCATGCTGGTGCCGTGAAAGCCCTGTTGCAAGAATAGTTTGTGGGCGGCGGCGAGCAACTTCTGGCGGGTTGCATCGCCACGGCTTGGAGCGGCTCCGCTGGGATTAGTGGTTTCCGGCTGGGGTGGAAGGGCTTTATCAAACATAATTATCCATGAACGAACGTTCATTCATGTGTGTGATTTTAGGGCCAAAACTTCAAAAGTCAAGCACCATTTTACAAACTGGCCAGCCAATGCGGGATTTCACGCCTCACTCCTGCCAGAAAGTGCGCTAAACTTAAGAACCCATCTGCAAACTTGCCGATTTGGTATGTTTTAAGCCCAAAACGGTTCTAGACCGTAGGTTTAGAGATAGGTTCTAAGTTTCATTTTGATAGCAAGGGTTATTATTTATGACGGATACCTCCCCCACTCCCGCTTCGGACTTTATCCGCACGGCGGTGACTGATGATTTGGCCGCGGGCCGCTTTAACTACGTGCGCACGCGCTTCCCGCCGGAGCCAAACGGCTACTTGCACATTGGCCACGCCAAAGCCATCGCCATAGATTTTGAGATTGCCAGCGAAAACGGCGGTTACTGCAACCTGCGCTTTGATGACACCAACCCGGTGAAAGAAGAACAGGAATACGTTGATAACATTCAAGAAGATATCCGCTGGCTAGGCTTTAACTGGAACGATGAGCCGCTGTACGCCTCGGATTATTTTGAGACGTTGTATGAATACGCCGTGCGGCTCATCCAAGCGGGCAAGGCGTATGTGTGTGATTTGAGTCCCGAAGAAACTCGCACCTACCGTGGCACACTCACCGAGCCGGGCAAAGATAGCCCGTTCCGCAACCGCTCCGTGGAAGAGAATTTGGATTTGTTTGCGCGCATGCGGCAGGGTGAATTCCCGGATGGTGCCCGCACCCTACGCGCCAAAATTGATATGACTTCCGGCAATATCAACATGCGTGACCCGGTGCTGTACCGCATTTTGCATGCCGAGCATCACCGCACCGGCAACCAGTGGAGCATTTACCCGATGTATGATTTTGCGCACGGGCAGAGTGATTCACTGGAAGGCATCACGCACTCGCTGTGTTCTTTGGAATACGAAGACCATCGGCCCCTGTACGATTGGCTCGTCCGCGAACTGGGCATTTTTGCGCCGCGCCAAATTGAGTTTGCGCGGCTCAATCTCTCTTACACCGTGATGAGCAAGCGCAAGCTTCTGCAAATGGTGAAAGAAAACTTGGTGGGCGGCTGGGATGACCCGCGCATGCCCACCTTGCGCGGCCTGCGGCGGCGCGGCTACACGTCCGAAGCCATCCGTGATTTTTGCAAACGCGTGGGCGTGGCCAAAAACAACACCACCATTGATGTGGCTCTGCTGGAACACTGCTTGCGCGAAGATTTGAATAAACGTGCCCCGCGCGTAATGGCCGTGCTCCGCCCGCTGAAAGTGGTGATTGAAAATTACCCCGAAGGCCAAACCGAAATGCTGGAGGCCGTGAACAACCCTGAAGACTCGGCGGCTGGCACGCGGCCCGTGCCCTTTAGCCGTGAGTTGTACATAGAGCAGGATGATTTCCGTGAAAACCCGCCGCCCAAATACTTCCGGTTGACGCCCGGGCGCGAGGTGCGCTTACGGTATGCATACTTCATCAAATGCGAACGCGTGGTAAAAGATGAGCAGGGCAACGTGGTGGAATTGCGTTGCACGTATGACCCAGCCACACGCGGCGGTGAAGCGCCGGATGGCCGCAAGGTGAAGGCCACCATTCACTGGGTTTCTGCGGCGCATGCACAGGAAGCCGAAGTGCGTTTGTATGACCGGTTGTTCAACACGCCCAACCCAGAAGAGGCACCGGAGGGCCAAACCTTCCTGACCAATATCAATCCCAACTCGTTGGAAGTTCTGCCGCAGTGCTACGTGGAGCCAAGCCTAAAAGAAGCGGCCATTGGCGCGCACTATCAATTTGAGCGCCTCGGCTACTTCACCGTTGACCCAGACACGGCCAACGGCAAACTGGCCTTCAACCGCTCCGTTTCTTTGAAGAGCGACTATCAAACGATAAAAACTTAGGGTCGGAGTGGAGGGCGCATAC
>JAEURM010000339.1 GCA_016789245.1 Anaerolineales bacterium | reverse complement strand
CACGCACCAGCACCGCCTCAGCCTCGGCGCCCAAGCGGCTAAAGTGTTCCACGCCCTGCTCCGCCCAACGGTTAAACACGCTTGCACCATCTGGCGCGGAGGCAGTGGGCAGGCAAACCACGCGCGGCTTCCCCGGCACACGGCTGAGGAGCGCGGCATCCACCGCGTCCATTTTGGGGAGGTATTCACCACTGCCAATGAGGGCTAAAGTGCCATTCACTAAAAAATCAGTGTCGGGTGTCGAAGTGTCGAGGGTCAGTCTTGGCGGAGGACACTCGACACTTTGACACTATGACACTACTACAACATCTCGGCCTTGGACGGTGATTGAGTTGCCGTTAACGCTGGCCATCAGTGCTTCATCCGTAAAATTCATAAGCACCAAATTCTTACCGCGCCGCGCCGCAATTAGGCCGGGCGGCAGTTCGGCCAGCCGCGCCACGTTTACGCGCTGAATGCGTTGTTGAATAATGGCGCTGGCTTGCTCCACGGTGGGAAGCCAACCCACGTACCACGCGCGGCCTTTGCCAATGGCGTTCTCCGTGAGCGCGGCTTTGCCTGCATATGGCCCGTTGAGATACGTGGCCCGCACGCGCGCGCCTTCGCTCTCCGGCGGCACGGCCAACGCTTCTACCCACGTTCCGGCCAAGCCGCCCAAGTTGGGCACGCTCGATTCAATTTCAAAACTCACGCCGGCAGGCAGTGCGCCCCAATCCGTTACGGTGGCGCGCACTAAATCTCTAAACACGCCGGGCAGAGGCTGGCTGGTAACGGTGCTACTCTGGCCCTTAAAGCCAGAACGTACGCCCATGATGAGTGAGCCGCCCTGCTTCACGTAGCTCTTGAACTTTTCGGCCAGCGCGGAATCCGCCAGATGCGCGGTGGGCGCAATCACCATCTTATATTGGTTCAACGCCGCGCTGGGCGGAACTACATCCACCGGAATGCCCAAGCGTTGCAAGGCGCGGTAATACACAAACAAATGGCGCACGTAAGTAAATTCTTTGGTGTGCGGCTGAAGTTGAATGGCCCACAAATCATCATAGTTCCACATCAGTGCCACTTCGGCGCGCGGTGGCTGAGCGGTAACTTTTTCCAACGTAGCGCGCTCATCCCACAATCTCTGCTGGTCAAAGTAGCCCACAGCGGGTGAACCATCATGATGTTGCAAGCCGGAGTGGTACTGCTCTTGCGCGTGCCACGCGGCGCGCTCACGGAAGTACACCATCGTATCCG
>JAEURM010000338.1 GCA_016789245.1 Anaerolineales bacterium | reverse complement strand
GGGCAAGCCGGTTGAAGAACTCGTTCGGGATCATCCGGGCACAACTTTAGCCACCGCGGCTTTTCGGCCCCCGCGCACGGTTTCTACTTTTTCAGTGTGGCGCACTCAACATGAGATGCTTGAGATGGTTCGCGGGCATAGCGCCGTGCCTCGGCCGGAGCGTCACGCGGTGGCCATGGTTGAGCGCCAGCGCAAAGACTTTCACTTTGAGTTCACCACTCTGCGCTTCAAGCCGGTTGCCGAGTACGGGCAGTGGGATGGCCGCACCAATATTGTTCCAATCTGAGACTCTGGGAGCCATCGCCGCTAGACGTTATCGAGAATAGATTAAGAACTGTCAGATGGCGCGAGAATGGGCAACAATTTTCAGAGTCTTGTGCGTGCCACCTGACAGCTCTGGCCCTATTTCCGATAAAATCTATTATTCGCATTTCCTCCCCCACATTCCGCTAAATTTCCCGCTACAATCGCTGTGTGCCCTCGCCTGAGATAGTTTTCCTGCTCTTACTTGGCCTGCTTGCCCTTATTGGGTTGGCCGTGTGGCTTACGCGCCGTGCACAAGCCCGTGCGGAGCGCCGTGCCCGCAACCTGCGCGCCCTGCTAGAAGTGAGCCGCCAAGCCACTGCCAATCTAGATCAACAGCAAGTGCTGGATATCACCGTGCAAGCCGTGCAAGATGTGATGGGCTACCCCATGGCCAGCATTTTGCTGTTGGATGAAAGCCGCAATGAGTTGGTGGCCACCGCCATCTCCACCCACAAACGCAATTTAATTCCGCTGGGAGACCGCGTGCCGCTGGGCAAAGGCATGGTAGGCACGGCGGCGCAAACCGGGCAAACGCAACTCGCCAATGATGTGTTGAGCAATCCGGCTTACATCCGCGCGCCGGGCGGCTGGGACCCGGGCAGTGAAATTAGTTTGCCGTTGAAATCTGGCGCGCGCGTACTGGGCGTGCTGGATGTGGAAGCCGAAAAGAAAAATGCGTTTGCGGCCGATGACGTGCAAGTGCTGGAAGCGCTGGCTGACCAGTTGGTGGTGATTTTGGAAAAAGCGCGGCTGTTTGAAGGTGAGCGGCGGCGGGCTGAACGATTGGCCACCCTCAATGGTATTGGCCGCCTCATCACGGCCAGCCTGAGCATGGAAGACATGCTGGCCACCGCTACGGAAGCCATTCGCGCCCGGATGCGGTTTCCATCCGTTTCTGTGTTTCTCATTGACCCGAATGCGCCGGATACGTT
>JAEURM010000337.1 GCA_016789245.1 Anaerolineales bacterium | reverse complement strand
GCCAGCAGAGCGGCCACGCGCACCTTCCATGTGGGTACGCCACTAGCATCCAGCGCAGGGGCGTTGTAACCGGCGGCACGCAAGCGCAATCCAAACGGCGTACGGAAAATCAGATAGCCACAGGCCAGCACGGCCAGCGCGGCTACGTACACCATTAGGTTTTGGCCACTGAGAATTTCACCCACAAACGGAATTGAGTTGAGAAGTGGAATATCAATTGAAGGAATGGCTTGGATGCGGGGCGAGGCGAGACTGCCTTTTACATCAAAAATTTGGCGGAGCAGGTAGGTGGTGGCACCTACGGCAAACAAGTTGAGGGCGATGCCGGTGACAAATTCATCGGTTTTGAGACCGATGGCAAAGGCGATGAAGATGAGGGCCATGAGTGTACTGCCCAAGATGCCGCACAGCACGCCCACCAGCCAACTGCCAGAAAAGTATGAACCCAGCGCGGCACTGAACGCGGCCACCAGCATCATGCCTTCCATGGCAATGTTGAACATGCCGGCGTAGTACGTGAATGCACCACCCAGCGCGGCCAGCAAAATAGGCGTGGCGGCGGAGAGTGCGCCGTTGAGGAGGCCAATGAGGAGCCGCATAATTCTCTAATTCTCCACTCCACTTGAATTCGGAGAATTGGAGGATTGGCGAATGGGGGCGCGCCGCGAGACGAGAAGCGCTTCTAGCCACTCACTCAAGCGGCCACGGCTGGCCACTACCACCAACACCACAATGGCTTGAATAACGAGGATAAATTCACTGGGCACGGCGGTGATGAGTTCCATACCGAGTGCGCCGGTTTGCATGGCGGCGAAAAACAGGCCGTAAAGCACGGTGGCAATTAGGCCGTTGTTGGCCACTACCGCAATCATGATGCCATCCCACGCGTAGTTAGCGCCGAGGCCGCGTAGAAAGCGGTGTGGCCCGGCCATCACAATTAGGCCGCCCGCCAGTCCGGCCAACGCACCCGTTACTAGCATCACGGTCATATAATTTTCTTCGGTCTTTACGCCGCCCAGCCGCGCAAATAAAGAATTTTGGCCGGTGATGCGCCACTCATACCCTGCCGTCCAGCGGCTGAACACAAACCAACTTACGGCAAAGGCCAGCGCCAGCGGGAAGGCGGCCGAGATCATGGCACCCACATAGGGAACGAAACGCATGATGGCCGCCAGCACGCCCCAGAGAATGGCGCCCGGCACGCCGATGAACCACAGCCCCGCCGCCATGGGCAATCCGTA
>JAEURM010000336.1 GCA_016789245.1 Anaerolineales bacterium | reverse complement strand
CGTCAATATATTTGCCGTTGGGCTTCTTGGCCAGCCGCTCCAAAACGCCCAGCTTCACTTTGGCTTTGTAATCGCCGTAAGAAATCAATTCGCTCGGCTTCAGGCCCGCTTCCGCCGCCACTTGCGTAATGTGTTTGAGCTTGGCCGCCTGCGCAATTTCAATATCCGAAGGCACTGCGGCCAGCAGTTTTAGCTTAGTGGGTTTAAAGCTGGGGGCCGCTGGTTTCTTGGCCGCCCCTTTTTTCTTCTTGGCCACTAGTTTAGATTTGGCTTTGGTAGTTTTTTTAGTAGGCATAGTAAGTCTCCAAATGGAAGGGTCGCGTGTCAAAGTGGCGCGTGCCAGTCTAATGAAAAAGCACGGGCCACTCTGGCATCAATTTTCAGATTGGCTTTTGCGGGCGGCGCGGCGGGCTTCGCGGGCGGCGCGTTCAGCCGAAACATCGCGGGCTTCGCCGCTAGCGTTTGTGGCCGGAGCGGCGCTGGCGGTCGGGCCAGCCGCTTTGGCTTCGGGTTGCGGCAGTGAACGCACGTACTTCAGCCACTCACCACAGTTCTCATCGTGGCCCATCATCACATCCGCCGCCATGATGGCTTGCTTAATTTCATGCTCCAACGGGTTGGTGATGGCGCACGTCATTCCGGCGGCAATGGCCATAGATAAGAAAATGCCATTGAGGGCCGGGCGGCCGGGCAAACCAAAACTGATGTTGCTGGCCCCACAGCAGGTGTTCACCCCCAACTCTTCGCGGCACCGGCGCACAATGGTAAACAGCGCTTGCCCGGCATAGCGCACTGCGCCAATCGGCATGGCAAGCGGGTCAATCAGCACATCTTCGCGGGGGATGCCGAGCGCCTCTGCGCGTTCCACAATTTTCTTAGCTACAGCAAAACGCACGTTAGGGTCTTCGCTGATGCCGGTTTCATCATTGGAGATGCCGATGACGGCGCACTTGTATTTCGCTACCAGTGGCAGAACTACATCGAGCCGCTCATCCTCGCCCGTCACGGAGTTGAGCAAGGGCTTGCCCTTGTACGCCGATAGGCCATAGTCCAACGCCTTCACAATAGAAGAGTCAATACACAGCGGCACTTCCGTTACGGATTGTACAATGCGGATGGCTTCGGCCAAAATGGCCGGTTCATCGGCCAGTGGGATGCCGAGGCTTTCCTGATTGTGACCGACCCCGGCCGCGCGGCGCCCATCCGCGAGCGCATCGAAACTCGCTTTAAGCACTCGGGCGAATATTTCTACC
>JAEURM010000335.1 GCA_016789245.1 Anaerolineales bacterium | reverse complement strand
CACAATTTGGTATGCAAATGCCAACGGCGCAGAATTATGCGGGTTTTCCAGTGCAGGCGTATATGCCGCCCACTATGCCGCAGTTGCAAATGCCCATGCAATTTGTGCCACGCCAATTCAATGTCATTGGTGGCTCAGAGATGGAATCAGTCCAACCGCAAGCCCCAGCGGAGGTGATATGGCCGCGCTAGTTACACGCCGGATGCGTGAACCCATTCAAATGGCCGCCAAATCTTTCGGCTTTTTTCCGCGCGCTTTTGTGTGGCGCGGCCGCCAACATGATATCCGCGCGGTGGAAAGTTGCCGCACGGAGAATGCCCGTGGCCGCGTGGCCAAGCACGTTTTCCGTGTGCGCACTGATGCCGCCGTGCTAGAGCTAGCACAAGATGTGAAGCACGATGCTTGGCGCGTGGAGCAGGTGTGGGCTTTGTAGAGGATTTGTTCGTGGTTACTAAGATGAAATGAAATCGGCAGTCATTTTGACTGCCGTTCTTGTTGAGTGCTTACACCGTTAACTCCGCCACTAACACATCCAGCGCGGTGGCGGGTTCCGTTTGGCCGGTTTTGATGGCGGCATCCGTTTCCAGTAGGCGGTGGTAAATGGCCTCTAGTGCGGGTAGGGTGAAGTTGCGGCTTTGCGTACACACTTTTCCAGCGGGGAAAGGGTGCAGGCCGAGCGTGGTGGCAACTTCTGCATCTGAGCGGCGGGCTTCTAGCATTTCTTTGGCAAGCAGGATGAAGCGAAATTGCCGCACCACCATGCCCAACACGTATAGCGGCTCTTCTTTATCCAACAACTTGTGTAGCTCAGCGAGGGCTTGTTTGCCGCGCCGTTGGCCAATGGCATCTACAAAATCAAAGATGCGGGCTTCACTGTTGGCGGAGGTGAGCAGGGTCACATCTGTAATTTCTGCCGGGCGGGCGAAATTGACGTGGGTGAGGATTTTGATGACTTCATGGCCGAGGGCCCGCGGGTCGCGCTCGGTTTCGGCCAAGGCTTGCGCGGCTTCGCGGGTGAACGCGCCACCCTCCGCTTTGGCGCGGGTTTGCACCCACTTCACCAACGCTTCGCCTTGTGGTACATCAAATTTCTTCACCACTGCCCACGGCTGGCCGCTCACTGCTTTGAGCAGGGCGTGGCGCTCAGGCATATCTCGTTTCTCAACCAACACTAAGCGGGTGCTGGCCGGTTGGTCTTCTAAGTAGGTTGCCAGCGCGATTAATGTTTCTTTGGCACTGCCGCCCACGCGGGCGGTTTCGGCTTCATCTTCTAATTCACCTTCAGTTTTGCTCAAAAGCTTGGTGAGCCAGCCTTCCACAATCACCAAACGAAAATCT
>JAEURM010000334.1 GCA_016789245.1 Anaerolineales bacterium | reverse complement strand
TGCCCTCCACACTGATGTGATAGGTGAGATAGGCGCGGGCCAGCGTTTGGGCGGAGTCATCCGTAATCAGCGCGTTCAGCGCGGCGGGCAGGGCGTTGAAGAAGATGACGTTGTAGCTGGGGCCGTAATAGCTGGTGCGCTCCACGGACGTGCGCACCGCTTCTGCAAACCAGCGGCTAAAAAATTCTACGTGCAGGCTTTCATCAAACAACTGCGTGGTTAAAAACATTTCTTCTTCACGCTTGCCGCCCTGCTTGCCCACGCGCCATAGCAAGGGCGTTAAATCTGTGGCCACCGCTTCTTCACCGGCAATAAACATAGAGCATAGACGCAGAAGCAAATCGCGCTCGCGTTCGGTCAGCGCCAGCCAATCTTGGGCGTCAGCGGCTAAATCAATGCTGGCGGGGTCCCAGCGGTATTTCTTGGCCAATTGGTATAGTTCAAATACATCACTCTTGCGCGTCATAAGTTTTTTCTCAACGGATAGAACGGATAAAACGGATTTTACAATGTCATTGCGAGCCGCCCTTCGACTGGCTCAGGGCAAGCTCTGCCGTGGCGAAGCAATCTCCCAAATTAGGCGACTCCTTCGCTCACCACATGCGTTCGCTCGCAGTGACAATTCATCCGTTCCAATCCGCTTCGTCCGTTGACTAAGAATTTCTATTGAGCAACTTATCCGTCAACTCTTGCAGAGCGAGCGCGGCGGGGCCGTGTAGCTGTGCGGCGTGCAGATGATGAAGCGCCGCTTGGGTGAGCGTGCGCGCCATCTCCAGAGTGTGCGTTTGTGCGCCAAGGGCATCTAGCTCTTGCGCTAGCGTGGCTACAGATTCTTGTGGCTGGTGCGGCTGGGCGTAGGCGTGGGCAAATCTTTCTGAGCGCTCCAAGCCAAATACCACCGGCAAACTTTTCTTACGCTTTTCCAAATCACTGGCGGCAGATTTGCCCGTCACCGCCGGGTCACCCCAAATGCCCAACCAATCATCCTGCACCTGAAAGGCCAAGCCCAAGTTGCGGCCAAACTCACGCAGGTGCTCTACTTGTTCCGTGGGTGCGCCCGCAATCAGTGCGCCGAGTTGCATACACGCCGCAATCAGTGCGGCGGTTTTGCCACTAATCATGGTGAGGTACTCATCCACCGTCACGCGCGCCCGTGTTTCAAAGTTCATATCCAAATACTGGCCTTGTGTTAAGTGCAAGCACGTTTGGTCAAACTGCTCCAGCGTTTTCAGCACCGTAGCCGCTGGCACGCCACGCTCGGTTAAGCGGTGCGGGGCTAAGTGCGCCAACGTAAACATGGCATCGCCCGCGTTGATGGCCTGCGCTTCGCCCCACAATTTCCAAACGGTGGGCCGCCAGCGCC
>JAEURM010000333.1 GCA_016789245.1 Anaerolineales bacterium | reverse complement strand
GTAGATAACGCGCCGCACGCGTGGCTGTTTCCGCGCATGGCGGCGGTAGTACATCATGGTGGTGCGGGCACCACCGGCGCAGGTTTCCGCGCCGGCGTGCCCAGTCTCATCACGCCCTTTGCTCTAGATCAATACGCGTGGGCCGGCCTCGCCACACACTTGGGCGTGCGGCCCAGCGGCTTGGGTGAAATGAAAACCCTCACCGCTGAAAAACTCGCCGCCGCTATTCAGGCGGCCGTGAATGATGCTGGCTTACGCGCCCGCGCCGCCGTCCTCGGCCAAAAAATCCGCGCCGAAGATGGCGTAGCCCGCGCGGTGGAATTGATTGAGCGGCATGCGGCGGAATTCAGGAAGATGTAGATAGGAGAATCTCCTATATTTGGGGCCACCCAAATTGGACTGAGGATAGGGGCAAATCTCATGACAGCGGGCGTGCCTTTGGCGTACAGTGAACGCATCAACAGGTTATACAGGAACACCGCCATGTCCACCATCGCTCACTCACCCGCCCAAGTCACTTTCAGCTCGCGCTCTTTCGCTTTTGTTTTCGCCGTGTTCGCCATCATCAGCGTTGGCATGGTGTGGGCCTTTACCAGCCCAGCCGCGCCCAAGCCGGTTGGCCCAGCGGCCACCGCCATGCCCACGCCGCCCCATTCGGAGGCCGCAGTGGCCGCGCCCGCGCAACCCGCCGTGGTCAATCCACACCCAGCGCCGGTTCCAGTACCCACGCCAGAAATGTTCACCGCGCCCACTTCCGCTTCACCGGAGCGCCCAGCTTCAGAAACGGTGAACAATTTTGGCGTGTCCGCCGTGAACGGGCTAGCATTACTTCTGCCGGCAGTGTTGCTGATGGGCTTGGTTGTTGGGTTGCGCCGCGCGGCTAGTTTTCAACGCAACGCCTTTGCCCGATAATGGCCCAACCGAACAGCGGAGCTTCTACAATGAACCCTCAATTGGTGGCAACGTCCACAAATTCTAAAACCACCGGCCTGCAACTGCGTGGGCCAGTCTTAGCCCTAGCGCGGTTCGTGTGGGCCGCGCTGTTTGTGCTCGCGTTAGCCGTGTTTGGCCTGAGCCTGTACACGTACTATTCCGGCCACTCCAGCTTGGCCTGCGTCAATCGCCCCAATCCTGAATTTACGCCAGCGTGCTTGAACTTTCAGGCCGCCATCCGCGAGTGGGGTTTCTCGGTGGATGGGTACGCGGGCTACTTTTTGGTGGTGCAACTTGTAACGGGCATACCCTATTTTGTAGTGGGCGGCCTCATGGCGTGGCGGCGTTCTGCCGAACTGCGCGTGTTGCTGTTCTCCGTTTGGTTGGTCGCGCTGGCCGCCGCTGGCACTTGGTTCAATCCCATCTGGGAA
>JAEURM010000332.1 GCA_016789245.1 Anaerolineales bacterium | reverse complement strand
CACCGTTGTATCTCAGTGTGCAAGAGCTGGCGGGTTTATGGCATCTGCCTGTCGGGGAAGGGCTGGAAGCAACACAGCGTCAAACGTTTGAACGCCTCATCCCGGTCGCGGAGTCCGTGCGGCATCCAGAAGGCTTGCCGATTGGCGAGGCCCGCAAGGGTGATCAGTCGGTGCCAGTGACGCTCACGCCGGAGGCGCTCCAGCGCAACCTGTTTGTGATTGGCAAAACCCAACACGGCAAGAGCAGTTTTCTAGAGCATCTCGCCGTACATTGGATGCAAGACCCCCAGCGGGCTGTGCTCGTCGTTGACCCACACGGCGATTTAGCCGAACGCTTGATCGGGCTGGTGCCGGCCGAGCGCGTTCCAGAAGTGATTTATCTGGACTTGGCCGATGAAGGGCGCGTGGCGGGCCTGAATCTACTGGATGTGACTACGGGCGGACAGCCCGACTCGATGGCCGAAGATTTTGTGGATGTGGGCCGCGCCCTGTGGGGCGAATTCTGGGGGCCACGCATGCAAATCCCGTTGGGGATGGGTTTGCGGGCCTTGGCCCATGCCAATTTACGCCGCCGGCCGGAGGAACAGTTCACGATCTTCGCTTTGTCCGAACTGCTCACGGCCAACTTGGTGACGCGCAAAGCCTTATTAGATGAAGAAGTGCCCGCCAGCCAGCGGCCCGACGTGCGGCGGTATTTTGATTTTGAATACGCCAACCTCAGCCCGTCGCTGTTGGAGCAAGTGATTTCTCCGGTGCTCTCCAAATGCCATGCCTTTGAACGGTCAGCGGCCATCCGGCGGCTGGTGGGCCAACCGCATAGCACCGTGCCCTTGGCCGAGGCCCTGCGGCAACGCAAAATCATCCTGCTCAATACCAATGCGGGGATGCTGGGGGATGACTTAGCTGGCTTTCTCGGGTCATTGGTCATCAACCTGATGCGCCGCATCATCATGCGCCAAGCCACGGTGCCGCGCGCGGAACGCATCTTGGTTTCGGTGATTGCGGATGAGTTTCAGACGCTCACTGGCACCGACTTTGGCGCGTTGTTGGGCGAACTTCAAAAGTATGGGGGCAACTTCGCGCTCGGTACGCAATCGCTCAATCATTTGCGAGCCGGTCCTGACCGCACTGACCGCTTGGGCCAAATCTTGGCGGGGGTGGAGACCAAGGTAGTGCTACAGGTGAATGGCGAGGATGCGCATTTTCTAGCCAAACATGAACTAGATGTGGCGCGCTTGCACCCCGAAAGCCTCCTAAATGTGCCCCGCTTCCACGCCTACGTCAAAACACTCGGCGTGGATGGCCGCCCATTGCCCGTGTATTCCGTGCAGTTGGCGCAACCGCTGACGCCCGATGAAACCATTCGAACGCAAGTAGA
>JAEURM010000331.1 GCA_016789245.1 Anaerolineales bacterium | reverse complement strand
GTTGGATATGGATGACGGGATGCCCAGCTTGCGCCAACGCTTTCACCGCTTTGGCCTGCGCGCCATCTTTGCCTAATTGGAGATTGACGAACACGCGGTCAGCGCCGTACGCCGCCGGTTTGCCGAGGGCCTCGCCTTCAATCGGCACAATGCCCTTATTTTCCTTGCCCGTTGATTCCGCAATTAACTGTTCCACCCAATAGCCAAACGTCTTAATCCCTTCAGAAGTGAAGAAGGTCACTTTATCTCGGCCTTCTTGCGCCAGCACGCCCAGCGCCGCGCCCAGTTGTAGGCCGAGGTTGCGGGCCAGCGGTACATCCGTGCCACAGGCATCCGTCATCAGCTTGGCGCGGTCTAGCAGTTTGGCAATATCCACGCCAATCAGTGCGGCGGGCACGAGGCCAAAGTACGAGAGTGCGGAGTAACGGCCACCAATATCCGGCGGATTGAGGAAGATGCGGCGGAAGTTGCGCTCTTGCGCCATCTTGGAAAGCGAGGTGGCCGGGTCTGTGATGGCCACAAAGTTCTCACCGGCGCGGTTGGGCTTCTTCTTAGCAACGCGCTCCCAGAAGAAGCGGAACATGGCGTTAATTTCCGCCGTGCCGCCAGATTTGCTGGCAATGATGAAGAGCGTGCGCGGCAAATCTACCGCCGAGAGCGTGGAAAGCACGGCGGCGGGGTCTGTGGAATCTAGTACATAGAGTTGCAGGTGGCCTTTGGTTATGCCAAACGTCTCGCGGAAAACTTCCGGCGCGAGGGAGGAGCCGCCCATGCCGCACAACACCGCGTGCGTAAAACCAGCGCGGCGCACTTCACCAGCAAAGGTGGTAAGTTCACTCACGCGCTCACGCATCATCTCCGCCACATCCAGCCAGCCCATACGAATGCGGATTTCATTCTGATGATCAACGCTATCCGGCTTCCACAGCGTGGCATCCTTTTGCCACAGCCGCGCGGGCACACCGGCCTCGGCCATTTGCGTTACGGCGGCCTCCACCAACTTCTGCGCTTTGCCCAAGTGCATTTGCTGGCGCGCGTTTAATAGCGCCGCCTGCCGCCGCGTTTCTACCACGGCCAACAGCGTATCAAAAGATTTACCGAAGGAGGCCACGCCTTCATCTTCCAATTGCTGAGTTACGTCAGCCATGGGAATGCCAAATTCCAACAATTGCTCCACCACGCGCTCGGCTTCATGCGTATCGGTGGTGAGGCGCACTTGCGGCTTGCCATGATCTTTATAGGCTTTGATGGTGGCGGGCGGCATGGTGTCCACCGTATCCGGCGCAATCAACGCATCCACGTAGTAAGTATCGGGGTAGGCCGGGTTTTTGGTGGATGTGCTGGCCCACAGCGGGCGTTGGAAGCGCGCGCCCTTCTTGGCTAATTTCTTAAAGCGCTCTTGGCCA
>JAEURM010000330.1 GCA_016789245.1 Anaerolineales bacterium | reverse complement strand
CCCACGCGAGGCTGTAAGGCACCACCCACTCCGGCCACACCGGAATCCACTTATCCAGCGGCGTCATCAACTGTACGCCGTTCAGCAGGCCACGGTTGAGCGGCACATATAACGTTTGCAAGGCCCACACGCCGGCGGCCAAGGCCACGCGTTTTCCTAAGTTCATTTCAAATCCTTTCACTTCGTTTGACCGCTCTGCCAGCGGAAAGTTTCAGTTTGAGTTTAGAAGCCCCGCTCACTCACAAACATCGAACATGAGGTGATACGCAACTCAAGCGAACCCGGTTGCGTAACTTAAGGTAACTAAGGAGGTGAAACTTTCGGTTTTCTATTCGGTCTAACTAGATAAGGAAGATTTGCGTGGCGGAGTTGGAGGTTGAGCGATTATGGTTACAACAGGCGCTCACGGGCGATGTGGAAGCGTTTGGGCGACTGGTGAATGAGCACCAACGCTTTGTGTACAACCTGGCGCTCCGCGCGCTTGGCCAGCCGCAAGATGCCGAGGATGTGGCGCAAGAAGCGTTTGTGCGCGCGTGGCTGGGGCTTCCCAATTTTCGTGGGCAAGCGCGCTTTAGCACCTGGCTGTATCGCATCGTTACCAACTTGTGTTACAACCGCCTGCCGCGTTTGCGCAAAGATTTATCCGCGTTGGGTGATGAGAGCTTGCCAGACATACCGGATGAGACCGCTCCACCCCACACCCAACTAGAGAGTGAAGAGCGGCGTACGTTTTTGCACCACGCCATTGAACAACTGCCAGAAAGTTACAAACTCTTGGTGACGTTGCGTTTTCAGCAAGAGCTTTCTTATGAAGAGATTGCCACTATCACTAGCTTGCCGCTAGGCACTGTAAAGACGGGCATTTTCCGCGCCCGAGCCCGTTTACGGCAGGCGCTAAATGATTATGAAACCAGAGACTGAACGAGACGCTTACGCTCAAATAGACGCCGCTTTGCGCGTACACCCGCTGGCTCAGCCGCCCGCCACACTCGCGCCCGCCGTGCTGGCCCGCTTACGCCAAATCTCAGTCAACGCCGCGCGCCCACGCTTCCGCCTCACCACGTTTGATTTTCTTTGGCCAATAGTGGGCACGCTCATGGTAGCGGCTATGTGGATAACGCTCACCATGCCCACCCTCACACCCTCCACGCAATTCACACAAGAGCTGGCGTACATGCAATTGCAGGCGCGCTGGCTGTGGTTGTACGTGCAACCGTATTTGCCCGTTACACTCAGTGGTTGGTTTGGCCTAATTGTATTATGCGGCTCGGCGTTCATGGGGTTAGTGGTGGTTGCCCTCCGGCCTTGGTGGGCACACACACGTTTTGTAAAATAAACGCCGTATAATCCACGCATGGCTGAGGCCGTGCTTTTCACCAACATTATCTGCCCCATCCTCGTGGGGCGCGAGGCGTATCTCCAGCCGCTGGCACAACTTTTAGAGCAAA
>JAEURM010000032.1 GCA_016789245.1 Anaerolineales bacterium | reverse complement strand
AAAGCTGGGTCACCTCCGGCCCGGTCGCTGATTTCATTGTGCTATTCACCATGACGGCGCCGGAGAAGAAACACAAAGGCATCACGGCCTTCATTATTGATACAACTCAGCCCGGTTTTGTGCGCGGTAAGAAAGAACCAAAGCTTGGCATTCGCGCCTCCGCCACCAGTGAAATTGTGTTTGATAATTACCGTTGCCCCGTAGCCAACCGGCTGGGTGAAGAAGGTGAAGGCTTCAAAATTGCGATGACAGTGCTAGATGCAGGCCGCATTGGTATTGCGTCTCAGGCGTTAGGCATTGCCGAAGCGGCGTATGAAGCCAGTCTCAGCTACATGCGCGAGCGTGAAGCTTTTGGGCAAAAGATTGGGGAGTTTCAGGGTATGCAGTTCAAAGTGGCGGATATGAAAACGCGCATTGAAGCCAGCCGTTTGCTAATTTATAGCGCCGCGTTGGCCAAAATGCGGGGCAAAGCTACGGGCGAGCGCTACACACTCGAAGCCAGCATGGCTAAATTGTTTGCCAGTGAAACGGCCATGTTCTGCGCGCACCAAGCCGTGCAAATTCACGGCGGCATGGGCTACAGCAAAGAGCTAGCTGTGGAGCGCCTGTTCCGTGATGCCAAAATCACCGAAATCTACGAAGGCACCAGTGAAATTCAACGCATGGTGATTGCGCGGCAGGAGTTGGGGTTGCGGTAACTTAATCTCACCTATGAGTGAAGCGTGAAGTTTTCGCCATCCCCTCCTGATTTTTCGCGGCTGGTTCAGTGGAGTGAACGGCCCATGCCGCCGTTTGCCACTCAGCTTCCACCGCAAATCAACGCTGTGGCCTTCTTGGTGTTTGCCAGCTTGGGGCTGATGGTGGCAAATGTAGTGGCCTTGCAAAGCTTGCCGCCGGAGTTGCCGGTGCGTTTTGGTTGTACCGCGCTGGCTGGCTTGGGTGGGGTGGGGTTGGCATTGGCCGTTTTAATGCAACGCAATATCACTCTACACCAACGTGTGGAGCGTGTTTTAACCCCGGTCTGCCACTGGCTTGGCATTCAAACAACTCAGTTTTTCGCCTTATTGTTTGCGCCGTTGTATGCCCTCACCACGGCTTGCCTCACTTCCAACGCTTGGGATAACGCCTACAACCCGTTAGTGGCCAATGTGAGTTGGCTGGTGGCTTTGGGTTTGGCTGTGTTTGGTGGCTGGCGCATTTCTAAAGAAGAAGCGGCCGGGCGGCCTCGGTGGAGCACGGTGGGGTGGGTGGCCATTGTTGTGGTGTTAGCCTTTGTTATTCGCGGCACAGCCACAGAATATATTCCGGTGACCATGACAGGTGATGAAGGTTCCGCCAGCATCAACGCACGCCTGTTCCTTGAAGGCCGCACGGATAATTTATTCACCATTGGTTGGCGGGGCTTCCCAGCCCTGTATTACTTTGTGCAATCTTTTTCGGTGGCGCTGTTTGGGAGCACGGTGCCAGCCGTGCGTGTGCCAGCGGCGTTGGTGGGCGCGCTGACGGTAGGGGCGCTTTATCTTTTGGGCCGCGCCATGTTTGGCCATCGCATTGGTTTGGCGGCGGCTATTTTGCTCAGTGCCTCCCACCTGCACGTTCACTTTAGCCGTATTGCCCTCAACAATGTGTGGGATGGCTTATCTTACGTGGTGGCGTTAGGGGCGCTTTGGCATGGCTGGCATTATCAGCGGCGGGCTTCGTTTTTGGTGGCTGGGCTAGCCATGGGTTTGGCTATGTATTTTTACCCTTCCGCCCGCACGCTCATCTTGCTGGGCGTAGCCTGGTTGGGGGTGGTGGCCGTGCTAGACCGAGTGCGGCTGAAAGCCAATTTGCCGAATGCACTCGTAATGTTATTAGCGGCCTTGGTCACTTTACTGCCGTTGGGCTTATTCTTTATCCGCTTTCCCGATGAGTTTTTCGGCCCAATGCGGGCTGTTGGCCTAACGGGGCAGATGATCCAAGAAATGGCCGCGCAGGCGCAAATTCCACCATGGCAGTTTGTGGCCCAAAACATTTTCCGTGGGTTAATGGCTTTTACCGTGTTGAGCGCACAAAACTGGTATGTGCCCCAAATTCCCATGTTGCAAGATGTGGCCAGCATCTTTTTCTATGTGGGTTTGCTTGGGCTAGCGTTGCGCTGGCGTGATTCACGTACGTGGCTACTGGGGCTGTGGATGCTGGTGTTTGGCTTTATTGGCGGATTGAGCGAAAGCACCCCGGCTGGGCAACGCTATGTGGCCGCCGCGCCAGTAATCGGGTTGGTGGCGGCGTACGGCGTGGCGTGGCTCATTCAGTTAGTTGCAGACGTGATGCCGTCCCTCAACCGCTGGGCGTTACCCAGCTTGATGGTGGTGGCGGTTTGGCTGGCAAGTAAAGACCTAACTTTCTATTTTTTGGAATACACCCCCAACAGCCACTTTGTAAGCCGCTACAACTTTGAGAAGTTGGGGGATACCGTGGCGGAGTATTTAGCGGAATATCTGCCGCGCGTTACACCGGATTGGAAAGTATATTTCTTTGGCGCACCCTACATGGGCTTTTATTCCATTCCGAGTTTGCAGTATTTATCGCCGCAGTATCAGGGCGAGGATATGAATTATCCGTGGGGGGATACGCGCTTACCAGCCATTGATACTTCAAAAATGATTTTTGTTTTTCTAGATCAAAGCCTAGAAAGTCTAAAAGCCGCTCAAGCCGCTTACCCGGGCGGCCTATTACTGAGCGCCCGCAACAACGTTGGCCAAGACTATCTTTGGTTGTACCAATACCCTATGCCCGCCAATGCGGCTGAATTGCAGGCGTTATCACCCACTATTCGGGCGGGCCAGCCGTTTTGGCCACCGAGTCTGTGGCTTGAACTCTTGATCAATGTTGCGCTGTTGCTAACAGCGGGGTGGGGAATCGGGTATGCGCTTCGTCAGCCGCGCGCGCGCCCAACGCCTGCCACCCAGCCTGCTATTGAGCCAGTGGCCGTGGCGGAAACTCGCGCTATACCCATTGAGCCAGCTTCACCAAGTCTTGCGGTAGAAGTGCCGTGCGTGAATGAGCCAGCTCAAGCAGTTGAAACGCTGGCCCCCTCCACCGCCGAGGCATCACCTAACCCCACGGTTGAAGTAGAACCTGTGATTGAGGCAGTTGTGCCGGCTTCCGAACCAGTCATTTCAGTGCCAGCGGTGGCTGAAACAAAAGCCGTGGCGGTGAACCCAAACAGCACGACCGTGATGATGCCCACCGAGCGCCTGGGTGAGCAAATCCGCGTTACGGTGGAAATGCCGTTCGGCTCAGCGGTGCAAATAACCATTCGTAGTTTGCCTAACGGCCAAGTGTTGGCAGACGTTCAACCCTCGTCTACTGAAACCCATGAGTGATTTGTTTTCGTTAACAACATTAGCCTTGGCCCTGCTGGGCTTTGGTTTGGCCGGTGGTCTCATCTTGTGGCTCCGGCAATCTGGCGTGCCAGCCCCAGCGCGCCCAGAGGCCAACGAGGCCGCCGAAACGCGCACCCTGCTGAGTTGGTTTGAGAGTGGCGAGTGGCGTACTTGGAAGCCGCGCTGGCCGGAACCGCCCACACCCAAAGCCAAAGCTTTAGTGCCTACGCCTACTACTGCTTCAGAGCCTGCAGGTCAAAACACGGAAACGGTCATCGCTTCAACGCCTGCCTCCGCAATTGAAATTTTGGAAGCCCCCGTTACTGGCGCGGCCGATGAGCCCGTTAAGATTCATTTAGAAGTGCCGCCCGGCGTGGCGGTGCGCGTAACGGTGGAAACTAAAGCACCCGGCGCAGTGGCGTTTGGTAAGCCTCGCGTGATTGTGGCTGGAGAAGTGTTGGAGTTTGGTCAAAGCACTGCTCGCCCGTCTGCCCCGGCACTCAATCTGCCAGATATTTTTGCGCCGCTAAAACCCATTTGGCAACGGCTTACGCAAGTTATCTCTTTAGATATGGCGTGGCTGTTAGGCGCGCTGGCCATTTATGCGTTTACGCGGTTGTATGCTCTGCAAGATTACCCCATCTACTTTTTTACGGATGAAGCCGTGCACACTGTACGCGCTTCGGAACTCATCCGCGAGGGGTTACGTGACCCGGTGACGGGTGAGTTTTTGCCGACGTTTTTAGCCAACGAGAATTTTGATTTAGGCTTTAGTGTTTACGCCCAATTGATTCCCTATTGGCTGTTCGGCTCTTCCATGACGGTGACTCGGGCTGTTTCGGCTTTGATAACGGTTGTGGGGGCATTGGCGGTTGGGCTCACTCTGCGCCGCGTGTTTAATCTCACATATGGCTGGGTAAGTATTTTGCTGTTCGCCATTACCCCCGCTTGGTTTTTACACTCGCGGACGGCGTTTGAAACCGCCATGATGACGGCGCTGTATGCGTGTTTTATCTATTGCTATTTGCGTTACCGCACTGGCTCACTGCGCTGGTTGTATGGTGCGTTGGTGATGGGGGCGTTGGCGTTTTATACCTACACGCCCGGCCAATTGGTGGTGGTGCTCACCGGCTTTCTTTTGCTAATTTCAGATTGGCGCTACCACTGGCGGCCTGAGAACCGCGCTACCGTGCTGTGGGGCGCGGGCTTATTACTTCTGCTGATTCTGCCGTATGTGCGTTTTCAGATGGAGCACCCCAACGCGGGTTATACCGAACTGCGCACGCGCGGCGCGGCGTGGTTGAAGCCCGATTTGGATTTGGGGCAACGGCTCTTTTTGCTGGCTGGCCAGTATGTGCAAGGCCTCAACCCAGCGTATTGGTATTTTGAAAATGATACGGATTTGATGCGCCACCGGATGCTTGGTTATAGCCATTTAGGCTGGTGGGCTTTACCGCTGTTTGCCGTTGGTTTATGGCTGGTGCTGATGAATGTGCGGCGCAGTGAATATCGCGCGCTTCTGCTGGCTCTGCTGGCCGCGCCCACCGGCGCCGCCCTCGCGCAGGTTTCCGTCACACGCGCGCTTCCATTTGTTGTTCCGGCCACGCTGATTGCTGGCCTCGGCCTCAGCTATCTTTTAGAACGCTTAGAAAACTTCAACCTGCGCCGTGCGTGGCTAACCAGTGCCAGCCTGTTAGTGCTGGGCGGTTTTTCGTTGTGGATGTTGCGCGATGCGTTGGTGAACGGCCCTACGTGGTTTAACAACTACAGCATGTTTGGGATGCAATACGGCGCACGGCAGTTATTAGGTGAGGCTCTGCCCCGTTACTTGGCGGCTAACCCAACTGCCCGCGTTTACGTTTCACCCAACTGGGCCAATGGCACCAACATGCTCGCCACATTCTTTTACCCCACCGCCGACCCAGCCCGTTTCCGCATTGAAAGCTTGGCCTACTTTACCGACCTCCCCAAGTTTGATGAGTTGACGCCCGAGACAACGCTGGTGCTTTTGCCGGAAGAATATGCCGTTGTGTTACGAGAACCAAAGTTCGCCGATATTCAGATTGTGGACGTATTGCCTTACCCCAACACGGCCCCGGGCTTTTACTTCCTCAAGATGCGGTATTCTGATCAAGCGGCGGCAATTTTTCAAGCCGAGGCCGAAGCCCGCCGCCAGCCAGTGAGGGATAATGTGTTAATTGATGGGGAACCCGTAACCGTCGTTCACTCGCGCACCGATTTTGGCAACATCCAAAGCTGGTTTGATAATGACCCGTTTACGCTGGCCCGCGGCCAAGAAGCCAATCCGCTATTGATTGATTTGCAATTTGCCACGCCGCGCCCGGTCAGCAAAGTTACGCTCACCACCGGCACCATGGCCAATTTTGTCGTCATCGTAGAAGTGTTTGGCGTGAACGAAACTGAGCCAGCCGTGTACGCCCAACGGTTTAGCAATTTGCCGCCTGACCCGCAAGTAGAAATTTCCCTCGATGGCGCTCCCGCCGGTGTGGCGCGAGTGGCCATTTCAATTACTAATGAAGGCGCGGCTGACCCCGTGCACATTCACGTGCGCGAAGTAACCCTCAGCCGCTGATAAGATTTTCAATGCGCTCTGCTTTTTTTCAGAAACATGGTGGCCCGGAAGTAATGGAAGTGGGGGAACTGACACAACCAGTTTGTGGCCCGGATGATGTTTTGGTAAACGTGAAAGCGGTGGCCCTTAACCGCTTAGATAAATGGGTGCGAGACGGCTGGCCCGGTCTCAAGCTGGCTTTGCCGCACGTGGGTGGCTCGGATGGAGCAGGGGTGGTAGCCGAAGTGGGCGCGCGTGTAACTGGTTGGCAGGCGGGTAACCGAGTGGTGATTAACTCCAACATGGGGTGCGGCCAGTGCGCGTTTTGCGCGGCTGGGCAAGATAATTGGTGTGAAAACTGGCACTTGCTTGGCGAAACTATCCCCGGCTTTTGTAGTGAGTTCATTGCCGTGCCGCCGCAACAACTCCTCAAATTGCCACCAGCGGTTACGTTTGAGCAAGCCGCCGCCGCTGGGTTGGTCTATCAAACCGCGTGGCACTCATTGATAACGCGGGGCGGCTTACGCGCTGGTGAAAGCGTATTGGTGGTGGGCGCGGCGGGCGGCGTAAACACGGCTTCTATTCAAATTGCCAAACTGGCCGGTTGCACAGTGTATGTAGTGGGTTCAGATGCCAAGAAGTTGGCGCTGGCGCAAGCTTTGGGCGCGGATGTGCTGATTGACCGCTCACAGGTGGAGTGGGGCAAAGAAGTGTACAAGCTCACCCACAAGCGCGGCGTGGATGTAGTGGTGGATAACGTGGGTGCCACCACTATGCTGACGAGTTTGCGGTGCGCGCGCAAAGGTGGGCGCATCCTCACCGTGGGCAACACCGCCGGGCCTAAGTTTGAGCTGGATAATCGTTTTATCTTTGGCAAGCACCTCAGCCTCATTGGCTCCACCATGAGCACGCGCGCCGATTACGCTACCGTCATGCATTTGGTATTTTCCGGTGCGCTCAAGCCCGTGATTGATTCAGTGATGCCGCTGGCGGAAATCCGGGCCGCGCATGAAAAACTAGAGCAGGGCGATGTTTTGGGGAAGATAGTGCTAACGCTAGTGTCTTAGTGCCGAGTGTCAAAGTGTCATCCGCCTTTGCCAGCGTTTCATCTATGCGGCAGGACACTCGACACCTTGACGCTTGACACTCATTATATGCCCCACCCACGTTCCCTCACGTTTGTTTGTATAATTCTCTTTAGCCTGTTTGTGTTTAATTTGGTAGGGGCCATAAACGTTTACGAGCGGCTAGAATTTTTGAGCGCTTTGCCTTTAGCCACGCCGCCCCTGTATCTACTGGCGCGTGACGCTTTCTGGGCGGCGGTGTTCTTAGTGATGAGTGTGAGCTTGTGGCGCCTTTTCCGCTGGGTGCGCTGGGCCAGTTTGGCGGCAGTGGCGCTGTACATGGCGCACGGCTGGCTAGACCGGCTGATGTTGGCCCGCGCCGAGTATGTGACGGTGACGCAAGGTTGGGGCTTAGGGGTGGATATCGTGCTGTTACTGTTTGTGGCTTGGGCATTGTTTCGCCGCAAAACGGCGCAAGCCTTTACCACTTAATCTTGAGTTTAATTACGGAGTACGCATGTCTCTAGACCCAAAAATTCAACAATTGCATGACCTGAAAGCGCAAGCGTCTTTGGGCGGTGGCCCAGAGCGCATTGAAGCCCAACACAAACGCGGGCGGCTTACCGCGCGCGAGCGGCTGGACTTATTGCTGGATAAAGGCTCCTTCCGCGAGATAGATCAATTTGTGCAACACCGCACCAATGATTTTGGTTTAGATAAACAAAAGTTTTTGGCCGATTCAGTGGTGACGGGCTGGGGCACGGTGGAAGGCCGCTTGGTGTATGTGTTCTCACAAGATTTCACGGTGTTTGGCGGCTCGCTCGGCGAAGTGCATGCCGAGAAAGTCTGCAAAATTATGGATATGGCGATTAAGGTGGGTGCGCCGGTGATTGGCCTGAATGACTCGGGCGGCGCGCGGATTCAGGAAGGCGTGGTTTCCCTCGGCGGCTATGCAGATATTTTTCTGAAGAATACGCTGGCTTCCGGTGTGATTCCGCAAATCTCGGCCATCATGGGGCCGTGCGCGGGCGGGGCGGTGTACTCGCCCGCCCTCACCGATTTCATCTTCATGGTGAAAGACACCTCCTACATGTTCGTCACCGGCCCAGATGTGGTGAAGAGCGTGACGCATGAAGAAGTTTCCTTTGAAGATTTGGGCGGCGCGAGCATCCACAGCTCCACCTCCGGCGTGTGCCACTTGGCCGCGCCCAGCGAGGCGGATTGTTTATATCTCATCCGCAAATTGCTCTCGTATTTGCCGCAGAACAACATGGAAGACCCGCCGTTTACCCCAACGAGCGATGATTCCCTGCGCATGGAAGCGGCGCTGGATACCCTAGTGCCGGATAACCCCAACAAGCCGTACGATATTAAAGACGTTATCCGGCTGATTGTGGATAACGGTGATTTCTTTGAGATTCACGAAAACTACGCCATGAACATTGTGGTGGGTTTTGCGCGGCTGGGCGGGCACAGCGTGGGCATCATTGCCAATCAGCCGGCAGTGCTGGCGGGCGTGCTGGATATTGATGCCAGCGAGAAGGCCGCGCGCTTCATCCGCTTTTGCGATTGTTTCAACATTCCGCTAGTGACGTTTGAAGATGTACCCGGCTTTCTGCCCGGCGTTAAACAAGAGCACGGTGGCATTATTCGTCATGGCGCAAAGCTCCTCTACGCATTCGCCGAAGCCACGGTACCGAAAGTTACGGTAATTACGCGCAAGGCGTATGGCGGCGCATATGACGTGATGAGCAGTAAACACATTCGTGGGGATTTGAACTTTGCGTGGCCCACGGCGGAAATTGCCGTGATGGGGCCAGATGGTGCCGTGAACATCATCTTCCGCAAAGAACTGGCCGAAGCGGAAGACCCGGTGGCGCGTAAGGCTGAGTTGGTGAAAGAATACCGCGAGAAATTTGCCAATCCGTATGTGGCCGCCTCGCGGGGCTACATTGATGACGTGATTGAGCCGCACGAAACCCGCGCACGCCTCATCAACGGTTTGGAGATGCTGGATAACAAGCGCGATAGCAATCCGCAAAAGAAGCACGGCAACATTCCGTTATAACGTTTATGCCTCACCAAGCTTGGGCGGAAACTTTGCGCGAGCGGTTGAGTTTTTTACAAGACGCTGAAGTTGGCTTGAGTGGGGCAGACCAATTACTGTGGTTGAAGCGCATGGATGACGAGCAGAGTGCGCTTCAAAAGTTAGCGCGGCAAGCTGTGGCCGCCGGCCAATTGGAAGATGCGCTTTCCATTACCAACACTTTAGCCCTGTATTGGCTGAAGCGCGGCAAACTGACGGCCGGCCAACGCGGCCTCACGTGGCTGTTGGCCATTCCAGCTTGCGAGCGTTGGCCGATATTGCGGAGCAAGGCCTTATTACGATTAGGGGAAATTTTAGAGCAACAAGCCGATTACTGGGCGGCGGAACAGTGTTTGCAATCTGCCCTGCAATTGGCCGAAGCCCATGAGCAACTGGCCGTGGCCGCGCAAGCACTGACGTTACTCTCCCTCATCAGTTTTAGGCGCGGCCAATTTGCCCAAGCGCAAATGCAGAGCCAGCAGGCCCTCCAGCAAGCCGAATTGGCACAGGATACCGCCAGCCAAGCGCTGGCCCTGCGGCGTTTGGGGTTGAGTTATTCCGCCAGTGGGCGCGCAACCGAGGCCGGGCAGTGTTATCAGGAAAGTTTACGGTTGTTTGAAGCTTTAGGGGATGTGGCCGGGCAAGCGCACACGCTGAATAATTTTGGCTCACTCTTGATGACGGCGGGCAAACTCCCTGAAGCGCAAAACTTATATGAACGAGCGCTGGCATTGTTCCGGCCTTTAGAAAATCCGCTAGCCATTGCAATGACGTTGGGCAGTTTGGGCCGCTTGGCTTGGTTTAGCAAACAGCCCACCGTGGCGCGGGATTACGCCAATGAAGCCGTGCTGATGGCGCGTGAAATTGGCGTGCGCGAATTATTGGTTTTAGAAACGGCGTGTTTAGGCTTAGCGCTCATTGATTGCGGCGAAGAGGGTTATGCGTTGTTCCGAGAAAGTTTGGCGGAAGCGCGCGAAGCGGATAAACTCACCCATTCACCCGTAGCGTTGTACGGCATTGCCGAAATGTTTGCGCGGCACGGGCAACCCCACGCGGCGGTACAAATGTTGAGCTTGCTCCTTAATCAACCCTCGCTTTCTAAAATGATGCGGCCCAGCGCTGAGCGGCTATTGGAGCAACAACGCGTCGTTTTGCCAGCGTCTGATTTTGATGCGGCGCTGACGCGTGGCCAACACTTCTCTCTAACCAACGTCATTGAACACATTCTCAAACAATCGGCTTATGAACTCCCAACCTTCCCTGCTTAATCAAGTCATCATCATCACCGGCGGCGGCACCGGCTTTGGCGCGGCCATTGCGCGCGTGTTAGCGGCTGAAGGCGCGCAATGCGTGCTCGCTGGGCGGCGGCGTGAGCCGTTGGAAGCCGTGGCCGCAGAGATTGGCCCCGCCGCGCACATCATCCCCACGGATGTGTTAGATGTGGCTCAACTGCAACACCTCATCACTGAAACCATCCGGCGCTTTGGGCGCTTAGATATTTTAGTGAACAACGCTGGCATTTATGAGCCATTGCCCTTTGCAGAAATTACGCCGGAAAATTGGGAAGCCACCCTCAACACCAATTTGCGCAGTGTATTTCAACTCACCCAGTTGGCGTGGCCACACTTAATTCAATCGTGCGGGCAAGTGGTGAACATTAGCTCCACGGCGGGCTTGCAAGGCTTTGAAGGTTGTGCCGCTTACAGCGCCAGCAAGTTTGGCCTGAACGGCTTAACGGAAGTTTTGGCTATTGAAGGTAAACCGCACGGCATTCGCGCCTTCAGCGTGTGCCCGGCGGCGGCGGATACGCCCATGTGGCAAACGCGCACCACGCCTAATATTTTAGAAAAGATGCTGAAGCCCGAGTCGATTGCAGAAACGGTGCGTTGGCTGGTCACGGCCTCGCGGCTCATTCATATTGCGCCCGTGGTTATTCGGAATTTTCAAGACCCGTGGGGCTAGTGAGCATCCGATTTCATGTAGTGGCATTGCGCAAGAAAATCTTTAAACCTTTGCTTATAGTAGAGACTCATGGTATCGTGCCGATTGTCCCTGCCGTGTACGTGATGTCGGGCGCGGGTTAGACCACGTATCAGTAAAGGGAGCTTGGACTCAGATCGGGAATGCGTTAGACGGCAGTCAAGGCAAACTCGTTCGGCCAGTTCCCGCCTGCGCAAGCAGGTCAACACCACCCCACACGGCATGGTGGGGCATTTTGCAAGAAAAGACCCATTAGGTAAAACCTAACGGGTCTTTTCGTTTTTTATCACTACATGTCACCCTCGTAGGTGCTCTTTTTTAGAACGTCATACCCACGAAAGCGGGTATCCATTACCTAAATGATGGACTCCCGCATGCGCGGCCTGCCCCCGCTCTTTTGGGGGAGTGACGGCCTGCATAAGGCTAAAGGCTAATTCTATTGCCTCTTTACCAACGTCTTCGCCGGCGGCGGCCATACCAATCACGCGCGCGGCCGTACCAGTGGTAACGGTGACCGCGCCCGTACGCGCGGTCACGGAAACGCACCATCCACAAGCGAAAATCACGGATGAGGATGGCGGCCACACCCACCACCACGCCCGCCACAATGTTTTCTCCTAACCCCCAGAGATTGAGAAAGTAGGCCCCTGCCACAAACAAGCCCAGCACAATTAAATCCCACAGCTGGTTTTGCACGCGGCCACGCTGAATGGGAAAGAAAAACGTGAGCGCCAAGCCAAAGAACAAACACAATAATCCGGCAAACGTTTGCGCCATTGAGTGACTCCCGTTTACGCTAAGTGCGCGTGAAAGGCGGCGTTGAACTCCGCCGGCTTCTCAATATAGGGTGTGTGGCCGCACTCCGCCAGCACCATCTCGGTGAAAGTGCCGCCGTTGGCCGCGTATTGCTCTAGCACGGCACGAACTTGCGAGACCATCGGTTGCGGCGGGTAAACTTCGTCACCCGGCCAGCCCGGCACGGCGCCCAGCTTACCCAGCGTGCCGAACTCAAACAGAGACATATCCGCCACAATCTGGTCTGAATCACCGCGCACCCATAGCACGCGCGGCTTAGATTCGGCCGCAATCAATTTCTGCACACTCTCACCCACATATTTGGGTGAGAGCGCATTGATGGGGCCAAGCACGCCGGGCGCCACCGTGGGCCAGTTGGCGGAGGCGGTGAAATCACCGGGATACTTCTCGGCGCCCACGCGCTCACTCAACATGGATGAAAGTAAATCTTCCTCGCGCGCCGGTTTGAACGGTGGCTTCCAGTAAAAGCTG
>JAEURM010000329.1 GCA_016789245.1 Anaerolineales bacterium | reverse complement strand
AGCGTGATGATCCGGCTACTGCGCTCGCGCACCTCGGCCAACGGTTAGAAACTGCCCTGACGCCCGAGGCTTTGCTCCCCAGCATAGTGGAAACTGTGGCGCAAGCTTTGAGAGTGCCATACGCGGCGTTAAGAATAGAAGGTGTTGACCGACTGACAAAGTGGCCGGATGATGGGCTGGCCGCCGCTCACCCGGTCACCCCTTCACCGAATCATCTTGTCAGCTTTCCCCTCATCTTTCAGTCTGAAACGTTGGGCGATTTGCAGGTTGCCCCGCGCACGCCAGATGAAACCTTTTCCGCCGCTGACCGGCGTTTGCTGGAGCAGATTGCGCAACAGGCCGCGCCCGCCGTGCACGCTTACCGCCTCACCGCGGATTTGCAACGCTCACGTGAGCGCATTGTGACGGCGCGTGAAGAAGAGCGCCGCCGCTTGCGCCGTGATTTGCATGATGGCTTCGGCCCCACGCTGGCCAGCCAAGCCCTAAAGCTAGAGGCGGCGTTAGAGGCTGTTGAGACCCAACCGGCCACCGCCCGCGCACAACTCAGTGAACTTAAAACCCAAACGCAAGCCCTCGTCGCGGATGTGCGCCGCTTAGTTTATGATTTACGCCCGCCGGTGTTGGATGAACTCGGCCTCGTTTCCGCTTTGCAGGAACATGCGCGGCGCGTGGTGCCGCCCGCCAGCGGTTTGCGCGTCAGCGTGCATACGCCAGACAATCTGCCGCCGCTCTCCGCCGCACTAGAAGTGGCCGCTTACCGCATTGCGCTGGAAGCGCTCACCAATGTAGTGAAGCACGCGCAAGCGCATGAGTGCGTGATTGAACTTTCTATTTCTGAGTGGCAGGTACAAAAATTTCTCACGCTAGAAATTGTGGATGACGGCGTGGGCTTGCCTGACCCTCATCACGCGGGCGTGGGCCTCGCCTCCATGCGCGAGCGCGCCGAAGAACTAGGCGGCACATGTTTTATCAACCCGCGCCAACCCAACGGTGTGCAAGTGTTAGCACAAATTCCAATAACGAATAACCAATAACTGGTTATTCGTTATTGGTTATTCACTCATCATGTCTTCTATTCGTCTCCTCATTGCTGATGACCATACCCTTTTCCGCGAAGGCGTGTGTGCGTTGTTGAGTTCAGCGGGTGATGTGGCGGTGGTGGCGGAAGCGGCAACGGGCGCAGAAGCCGTGCGGCTGGCGGCGGAGCTTTTGCCAGATGTGATTTTGATGGATATCAACATGCCAGAACTCAACGGCATTGAAGCGGCGCGGCGCATTCTGCACACCTCGCCGCACATCGGCGTGATTATGCTGACCATGCTGGAAGATGATGACTCCGTGTTTGCGGCCATGCGGGCGGGCGCGCGTGGCTATATTCTGAAGGGCGCGGATAAAGCGGAGATGTTGCGGGCCGTGCGGGCGGCGGCCTCCGGCGAAGCGTTGTTCAGCGCGGCCATCGCTCAACGCATCATCACTTTCTTTAGAGACTTAAACGCCGTGCCACCTCCCGCCGCTACTATTTTTCC
>JAEURM010000328.1 GCA_016789245.1 Anaerolineales bacterium | reverse complement strand
TGATTTGCAAGCCTATGGTGAAAGTTTGCCTTATGACTCGGATGAAGCCAGCTTAATCCGCGTGGCACGGCATGATTACGAGAAGGCGCGGCGCGTGCCAGCCGAATTGCAAGCCGAGCGGGTGCGGGCTTCTTCACTGGCGCGACAGGCATGGGTGGAGGCCCGCCAAAAATCAGATTTCAGTTTGTTCTTGCCCCATCTGCAAAAGAATGTGGATTTGACGCTGAAGTATGTGGAGTGTATGGCGGATGGCGAAGAGCAGGCGTACGATGTTTTGTTGGATGATTATGAGCAGGGCTTGAAGACGGCGGAAGTGGCGCGGGTGTTTAGTGAGCTTAAGACCGGCCTGGTGCCGCTGATTGCGGCCATCCGTGCGAAGGAAGACAGCGTGAGTGATGCCTGCCTGCATCAGGCGTATGCGGCGGATCAGCAAGCGGCGTTTTGCTGGCAGTTGATTGAGCAACTCGGCGCCCAACGCGAGAGCTGGCGGCTAGATCCCACCATTCACCCGTTTGCCAGCAACAGCGCCACGCACGATATTCGCATCACTACGCGTTACTATGCCGATTTTCTCAACCCCGCGCTCTTTGGCTCCATGCATGAGTTTGGGCATGGCTTGTATGAGCACCAAGTGAACGCGGCGTTGGAACGCACGCCGTTGTGCCGGGGCACTTCCCTGAGCCTGCATGAAAGCCAAAGCCGCATGTGGGAAAACTTGGTAGGCCGGAGCCGCGCGTTCTGGCGTTTCATGTACCCCAAACTGCAAGGCGCTTTCCCAGCCCAACTGGGCGGCGTAGATTTAGAAGCGTTCTACCGCGCCATTAATAAGGTTCAGCCGTCTTACATCCGCGTAGAAGCAGATGAAGCCACTTACAGCTTACACATTATTTTGCGTTTTGAACTGGAGCAAGAGATGATGAACGGCCAACTGGCGCTCCGAGATTTGCCGGAAGCGTGGAACAGCCGCTTTGAGCAATTCTTTGGCATTCAAGTGCCAAATGATGCGGATGGCGTTCTGCAAGATATTCATTGGTCTGGCGGGATGATTGGCTACTTCCCTACCTATTCACTGGGGAGCATTTTGGCCAGCCAACTGTGGGAAAAGATAATGGCCGAGGTGGCGGATTTGCCCGCGCAATTTGAGCGCGGCGAGTTTGCCGCCTTGCGCACTTGGTTGCGTGAGAACTTGCACCAACACGGCCGCAAGTTTACGCCAGCCGAAACGCTCCACCGCATTGTGGGCCGAGGAATTGATGTGCAACCCTATTTGCGCTATTTGAATTCAAAGTATGGTGAGATTTACGAGTTGAATTAGGCCAACTTTCGCAGGGCAGATTAAAAACAACCGCTCCGGCTGAAACAGTCGGGGCGGTTTTATATTTCAACAAGCCAGACCTCGGAGGTGTGCGCGTCAAGCCCCAATCAATTTCAACCCACAGTCACGCACACCTCCGAGGTCTAAAAAGCTACGGCCCAACCGTTGTTATCAGCGTTACATTGGTGGTGGTAGCGCCATTGGTTTGGGAGG
>JAEURM010000327.1 GCA_016789245.1 Anaerolineales bacterium | reverse complement strand
GAGAAAATCCGCACGGTGGGCTACGGCCTCATTCCCTTCGGCGTGATCGTGGGGTTTCTGTTTGGCCTCATCATCCTACAACCGGATTTATCGGCTGGCATCACTATTGTGGTAATTGCCTCTCTGCTGTTTTTTGTGGCCGGTGCCGATTGGAAGCAAATTTTGGCGGCCATCGTTGTGGGTGCGCTCACAGTTGCCATTCTGGTGCAATTGCCCATTAGCGCGGCCGAAACTGGGCGGCAACGCCTGAGTGAATATGTTGTTGGTCTGCAAGATATTCGCGCCGCCTCATGGCATGTGCAACAAGCGGCGGTAGCGTTTGTGCAGGGCGGTTGGTTTGGGCGTGGCCTTGGGCAAAGCCACCAAAAATTCATCGCGCTTCCCACCCCGCACACCGATTCTATCTTCGCCATCATTGGTGAGGAGTTAGGCCTGTTCGGTTGCGCCATTGTCATTGTGCTCTTCGGCATCTTTATTTGGCGTGGCTACAAAATAGCGGCGCAAGCACGGGATGCGTTGGGCGCGGCACTGGCGGCAGGCATTGTGTGCTGGATTGCGTTTGAAGCGTTGGTGAACATTGCCGTGATGGTGGGCGCCATGCCGTTTGCCGGCAACGCTTTACCGCTGATTAGTTACGGCGGCTCAAACTTAGTGATGACGCTGGTAAGTGTGGGCGTGCTATTGAACATTGCGCGCCGCACCGAAGCGGAACCAATGATGCGGCGGAGCCGCTTTGTGGGTGCCATCCATGAAGAAGCACGCCGTGAGGCCAAAGAGAATGCGGCTTTTGATTTCAGCCGGCGGGACGGGCGGCGGCGTGTATCCCGCCCTAGCCGTAAGTAAAGAGTGGTTAGGGATTAGGGGTGAGGGCGTAATCCCTAATCCTCAATCCCTCCTTTGGCTTGGTTCCCACACTGGCATGGAAGCTGATTTAGTGCCGCGTGCGGGTTTGCCGTTTAAGGCCATTCATGCGGCGGGCGTGCATGGTGTGGTGTGGCAAAAATTACCCGCCAATGCGCTGAACTTAGTGCGCGGGTTCTTTGATAGTTTGAAGGTTATGCAGGAGTTCAAGCCGGAGGTGCTGATGGTGACGGGCGGCTTTTTAGCGGTGCCCGCCGCGCTGGCCTGTTGGTTCAACCGCGTACCTGTGCTGATTTATTTGCCGGATTTGGAGCCAGCGCAGGCATTGAAGCTAGTGAGCGGCATTGCGGCCAAAGTGTGCGTCACCGCCGAACCATCGAGGCAATATTTTCCGGCGCACAAAGTGGTAGTGACGGGTTACCCCGTGCGCGCGGAATTAATGCAGGCCACCCGCGCACAGGCCATTGAGCGTTTTGGGCTAGACCCGGCACGTAAAACGATTTTGGTCACGGGCGGTAGCCGTGGCGCGCGCAGTCTCAATCGTGCCACCTTCGCCGCGCTGGCCGATTGGTTGCCGGAGTTTCAAGTGATTCATTTGAGCGGCCAGTTAGATTGGGCCGAGGCGGAGGCCGCCCACCAGCAACTTCCGGCGGCGCAGAAACCGCTGT
>JAEURM010000326.1 GCA_016789245.1 Anaerolineales bacterium | reverse complement strand
TGGCGTTTGCATGGCTTTTGGGCCAACCGCAGATGACGAGCGTGATTGCGGGCGCCACCAACCCGGCGCAAGTAACGGCCAACGCCGCCACCGCCGATTGGACGTTGACGGCGGATGAACTAGCTGAGGTGCGGAAGATATTGGAAGGTTAGTGGTTATTAGTTATTTCGCGTAGCCACTTAGATGCGTGGCGCATGAAAACTGTTGGCGTGAAGTAATTTTAGGCTATGCGCTCAATCAGGATTAGCCCTTTGCAGGCTTTACTGAATTCAACAAGTTTGTAATTTTCAAAAGTCCGCAAAGGGCTGACGTGCGAAGACCGCGCCGGTCTGAATTAGAATCAACTCAATCATGACCGTACCCATTCTCGCCACCAAACTATACGCCCCGCCGCCACGGGCTAAGGCTGTTTTACGCCCCAGTTTAGTGGCCCGGTTGAATGAAGGCCTGCCGCGCAAACTTACGCTCATTTCAGCGCCGGCAGGTTTTGGCAAAACCACATTGGTGAGTGAATGGCTAGCCCATTGCGGGCGGCCCGCCGTGTGGCTTTCTTTGGATGAAGGCGATAGTGAGCCAGCACGCTTCCTTACTTATTTCATTGCGGCGCTCCAAACTATTGCGCCACACTTGGGCCTAGGCCACTTACCCGTCTTGCAGGGCCCGCAACCACCCCCCGCTCAGGCGGTGGTGGCCGAGTTGCTAAATGAAATTTCGGCCCTGCCGCACCCCTTCATCTTGATTTTGGACGATTACCACGCAGTAGATTCTGCGGCAGTGGATGAGGCACTGGCCCTGCTGTTGGAGCGCCAACCGCCCCAGATGCACTTGGTGATGGCCACCCGCGAAGACCCCCGCCTGCCGTTGGCCCGCTTGCGCGCCAGCAATCAGCTAACTGAATTGCGCGCGGCCGATTTGCGCTTCTCCTTCACCGAAGCCGCTGATTTTCTTAAACGCACAATGGGGCTGGTTTTAGCTACCGATGAAATTGCCGCATTGGAAAGCCGCACGGAAGGGTGGGTGGCCGGTTTGCAGTTGGCGGCGATTTCTTTGCAGGGCGTGCCAGATACGGCCAACTTCGTTCACTCTTTTACGGGCAGTCATCGGTTTGTTTTAGATTATCTGCTGGAAGAAGTGCTCCACAAACAGCCGCCCGCCGTGCAAGAATTTTTGCTTCACACTTCCATCCTACCGCGTTTGTGCGGCCCACTGTGTGAGGCGGTGTTGTTGGCCCCCGGCGGCTCCGGGCAAAAAAATCTAGAGTATTTAGAACAAACCAATTTGTTCATCATCCCGCTGGATAAGGAGCGGCGTTGGTATCGCTATCATCACCTGTTTGGCGACCTGTTGCGCCAACGTCTCGGTCAACCACAGGAACTTGCCGAATATCACCTGCGCGCCAGTGTGTGGTATGAGACCAACGCCGACCTTGCCCAAGCTTTCCACCACGCCGTTGTGGCCGGTGATTTTGAACGAGCGGCACGTTTGACAGAAGCGGCCTGGCAGGGCATGGAACGAAATTTCCAGACTCTTGCGTGGC
>JAEURM010000325.1 GCA_016789245.1 Anaerolineales bacterium | reverse complement strand
TGGCGTAGTGCGCGCGAGAGCTGAGGATTTGCTCAATCTCCACTTCGCTCAACGCGCGCGTTTGGCTTCTGAGCAAAGAGGCTAACTGCGAGCGGTGCGCGTCCACAAAGGCATCTGGCGTGGGTGGGGCGCTGGTGAGGCACAACACAAAATATTCTTCAATAAACGGCCCGCTGTAACCAGCCTCGCGCAGAACGTTTTCGCGTAGTTCGGCTTGCATGGAAAGCCGTTGCGCGTTGCTGGCCACCGCTAGCACCTCATTCAGGGTGTAACGGCATTCTACGGATTGCACTTGCTCATCAATCAACTGCCGCCGCACGCTTACCGTTTGCCCGCCTACGGAAAGGCTGGCTTGGCCTAATTCACTCACTTCAATATCTAATGGCTGAAAGTACGGTGCGGCTTTGGTGAGGGCGGGCGGCGCGGCGCGTTCACCCACGCGGGCCGTAAATGGAAAGGCCAATAAATACACCACGGTGGCAGATAGAGTTTGGGTCATAAGTGGATTATAGCCAACCCACTTCAACGCGGCTTGAACCAAACTGAGTCTTGTAAATTGGGTACGGCAGGGGTATCCTGACTTAGTTCACTTTTATTTCCGCGCCAACCATCTTTTCCACTCACTCCATTTTTAAATTAGGCCGAATGACTACGCTTCCCACCGGCACGGTTACGTTTCTCTTCACCGATATTGAAGGCTCAACCAAACTGTGGGAGCAATACCCAGAAGCAATGCGGAGCGCGTTGGCCCACCATGATGCCATTTTGCGCGAAGCGATTGAAACGCATCAAGGCCATATCATCAAACTGACGGGCGATGGCGTGCACGCCGTTTTTGCTCAAACGTATGACGCAGTGGATGCGACGGTGACGGCTCAGCATCGGCTGAGTGCGCTAACCCTCGCTGTGGCGCCAACGGCCCTGCCCATCAAGGTGCGTATGGGGTTGCACACCGGTGAAGCCGAACTGCGGGAAGGCGATTACTACGGGCCAACGCTCAATCGCGCCGCCCGGCTCATGTCTGCCGGGCATGGTGGGCAGATATTGATTTCCGCAACCACCGCCACCGTGGTGCGTGACCATTTGAACGCCGAACGATATCTAGTGGATTTGGGTGAACACCACCTCAAAGGCTTACTGCGCGCCGAACGGATATATCAACTCAACGCACCCGGTTTGGCGGTGCAATTTCCGCCCCTGCAAGCTTCACCTTCGCGCCTCACAAATTTGCCGCCGCAACTCACCTCGTTTGTGGGGCGGGAGAAAGAAAGCGCGGAGGTGAAGGCGATGCTGGAGGCGGCGCGGCTGGTGACCCTGACCGGCTCGGGCGGCACCGGCAAGACGCGGCTTTCACAGGAGGTGGGCGCGCAACGGCTGACGGATTTTCAGCATGGCGTGTGGTTGGTGGAACTTGCGCCGCTCAGTGATGAGGCGCAAATTATCCCCGCGCTGGCGCAGGTGTTTGGCCTGCAGGAACTGCCGTTCAATCCGCTGGCAAAGCTGGTTGAAGATTATCTGCGCGATAAAAAACTTTTGCTCATTCTCGA
>JAEURM010000324.1 GCA_016789245.1 Anaerolineales bacterium | reverse complement strand
GCCTTCGGCGACGACGGATTTGCCCAGCGGTGTGACGGTGCTAAAGGCCACTGTGCTGAGGATAGCAAATAGCCAGCCGCTGGCGGTTTGGGTGTGCGTTTCAGGGGTAACTGCGGCAGTCATGCTCTTAACAAATTACAGCATATTTGGGACGGGGGGCTTTTTAATGCAACGGCGCCAAGACGCAATGCTTTCTTCGCATCTTGGCGATGAAAATCAACTACGCCGCGCCCAAAGTGTCGAGCATGAAGGCGTACTCAAAGGCAATTTCTTGCAAGTAATCAAACCGGCCAGAAGCGCCCGCGTGCCCCGCGCCCATGTTGGTTTTGAGAAGCAAGCGATTGGAGTCTGTTTTCAACTCGCGCAGTTTGGCTACAAATTTGGCTGGTTCCCAGTACGCCACGCGCGGGTCATTTAGGCCGCCCGTCACCAATAAATCCGGATACGCCCGCGCTTGCACGTTATCGTACGGCGAGTAAGACAACATGTAAGCAAAATCATCCGGCTTGGCCGGGTCGCCCCACTCTTCCCATTCAATCACCGTCAGCGGGATGCTGGGGTCATTCATGGTGTTGATCACATCCACAAACGGTACTTTGGCCACCACGCATTTGAACAAATCGGGCCGCAGAGTGGTGACAGCGCCCATGAGCAAACCGCCTGCGCTCACACCCATAATGGCCAGCTTGTTGGCGGAAGTGTAGCCTTGCGCGATTAAGTGTTCCGCGCTGGCAATGAAATCTGTGAACGTGTTTTTCTTGTGTTGCAGTTTGCCGTTTTCATACCACGCGCGGCCCATCTCACTGCCGCCGCGAATGTGGGCCAGCGCGCACGTTACGCCACGCTCTAGCAAACTGAGCCGGTTGGTGTTGAACTGCGGCTCCACCGTTGCGCCGTAGGAACCGTAAGCGTACAAAAACAGCGGCGTGCCGCCATCTTTCACCAAGCCGCGTTTATACACAATGGAAATGGGCACTTGCGCACCATCACTGGCTGTGGCCAGCAACCTTTCCGAAACGTATTGGCCCGCATCATAGCCCGGCACTTCTTGCCGCTTGCGCACCAGCCAATTGCCATCCGCCATGCCGTAATCAATCACGGAATCGGGCGTGATGAGCGAAGAATAGGTGAAGCGGAGCGTGTGCGTTTCATACTCTGGATTTTGATCTGTCTCATACCAGTTGGTGAGCCAGTAGGTGTACACCGGCTCCGGAAAAGCCACGCGGCGGGCGTTTTGGCCGTGCGGGTTGGTAAGGCGCAGTTGCTTTAAACCGCCTTCGCGCTCTAGCAACACTAAGTAATCGTGAAATACTTCCAAGTTGTCTAACAAAACTTCGGCGCGGTGCGGAATTAGTTCCCGCCAATTTTCCTTGGCCGTTTGGTTCACATCGCATTCCATCAGCTTGAAGTTTTGCGCGTTCTCGTTGGTGAGAATTAAGAATCGCCCGGCCTCTGCACCCTGAGCTTGTCGCAGGGGGGTGTGATGGTCTAATTTGTATTCCACCTGCGGCTGGCGCGCGGCAAACACCACAAAGTCATTTGGTTGGTTG
>JAEURM010000323.1 GCA_016789245.1 Anaerolineales bacterium | reverse complement strand
CTGGTCTCAACGTGCAATTGACCATTGATGTGCGCTTGCAAGCCGCCGTGGAAGCCGCATTTCTGGAACGTTTGCGCGTCATCCGTGAGTTTACGGCAGGTGGCCGCAATGAGAACTTCACCAGCGGGGTGGTGATTGTGATGAACCCCAACACCGGCGAAATTTATGCCATGGTGTCTTGGCCAACGTATGATAACAACCGTTTCGCCCGTAACTTGGATTTAGATTACTACATCAGTTTAGTGGGCGATGCCACCGCTAACCCGCCCATTCCACCTAATCCGGATTATCCACTGCTCAACCACGCTGTGCAGATTTTGTATCCGCCCGGCTCCGTGTTCAAAGTGGTAACGGCCTCCGGCGCTTTGCAAGATGGTGTGATTGACCCCGAGCGTGAATTGGAAGACCCGGGCTTCATCACCATCCGCAACAAATACTTTCCAGCTGACCCGGGCCGCGCCCGCGATTTTGTGTGCTGGATTTATCGCAACGGTGGTCAACACGGTTTAGTCAATTTCACGCGCGGCATCGCTGAATCGTGCAATGTTTATTTTTACAAAATCGGCGGTGGCTTTGAGCCAGATAAACTCGCCGGTCTCGGCATTGGCCGACCCGGTGAAACTGGCTTGGTGAAGTGGATGGAATTATTTGGCTTTGGTGAACAGACTGGCATTGAAATCCCGGCCGAGCAGGGTGGCTTTATCCCTACCACGGATTGGAAGCGCCGCAACCAAGGCGAGAGCTGGACAACGGGCGATACTTATAATGCGGTGATTGGGCAAGGCTTTGTGCAAGTGACGCCACTCCAAATGCTGAATGCTTACAACGTGATCATCAACGGCGGCAAACTTCTGCAACCGCAATTAGTAGATAAGATTTTGGATGGTGAAGGTAACGTGATTACGGATACCCAGCCGGTATTAATTAGAAACGTGCCGCTCTCACCCGAGACGATTGATTTAGTGCGGCAGGGCTTGCGGCGCACCGTGGAAGATGGCACGCTCTCTGGCGTGCGGCAATATGGCCAAACCGCGCCCATCGTCAATCTGCCCGGCATCAACGCCGCAGGCAAAACGGGAACGGCAGAGTATTGTGACCGGCAAGCATGGCTGAAAGATCTGTGCATTCCCGGCCGTTGGCCCGCGCACGCGTGGACGATGATGTACGCGCCGTACGAAAACCCCGAAGTGGCCGTGGTAGCCTTTGTGTACAACGGCACGGAAGGTTCCATTGTGGCCGGCCCCATTGCCAATGATGCGTTGCGTGCGTATTTTGAAATTATCAAAGGTGTGCGTTTTGATGAGGTGGCTGTGGATACGCCCACCGAAACGCCGCCCGTTACGCCGCAATAATGTCTGCCGCACTGCGCCCAACCAATCTACAGGGGCGGGGCTTTCAACTGCTAGCGCTGGCCGGTGGCGCGGTGTGGGGCGCGGCGCTAGCCCGCTGGCTATTTGAAAGTTGGCCGCCAACGTTTGGCTTCCTCAGCACATGGCCGGGCGCAATTTTGCTAGCGGTGTGTGGCGCGGTGGCGGCGGTGTGGTTACAAAACGCCAAGCCGGAAAGTGGGGAAACAAACGAGAAGGGCTGGGCCGCTCTGCCCTTATTCTTGCCTGCGCTTAGCTTGTTTGCGCCCGAAGTTGAT
>JAEURM010000322.1 GCA_016789245.1 Anaerolineales bacterium | reverse complement strand
GCCACGCCGAAAGACGCACCGCTGGGCGCCACGCTGTAATTCGACTCAGGCGCTTCCGGTGTACCGCTCCACATCACAGAGAGCTTCGACTTGCTGTCCGTGCGCCAGCGATCGAAGTACGCCGCGTTGGCCGCCAGCGCGCTGAAAGTGGTTGCGCCGGGCGGCTGGCTAGTGGCCTGCGCCAACGCCGCCGAATTGCCAGTAGAATCTTTCCAGCGGCAGTTGCGCCAAGCGGCAGAACAATTTCCGGCTAAACTCACGCAAACGTGGCCTGAGCCGGAGTTGGATTTTCCGGTAGCGAAGGGCCAAGCGGCGTATTTGAAAATCTGTTTTCTACGAAGGAAATAAGGGAAAGCAGGGAAACCCCGTTTCCCCAATTTCCCTAGTTTCCTTCTTTTCCCGTTCTTCCACACCATGTTTGATAGCTACGAACTCCCCAACCCCCAATTCACCGAAGCTGAAGCGAAACAACTAACGCTGGAGCATTACGGTTTCACGCCTGTCACCATTAAGCCACTCGGCAGTTTTCAAGACCAGAACTTTAGAGTGACGAATTCGGTTGGTGAAGCTTTTGTACTACGGATTGAAAACGCCGCCGCGCAAGCCACTGCGCTGGATTTGCAGAATAAGGCACTGGCGCACATCGCGGCCAAAGATGCGGCCTTCCCCATTCAGCGGCTCATTCCAACTGTGAGCGGCCAAACCATGCCCACCACCACGCGCGCGGGCGTTACCCATTTTTTGCGTTTGCTCACGTACTTGCCGGGTGATGTGTTGGCCAAAGTGAACACGCGGCCCGCGCACTTGCTAGAAAGCATTGGCCAAGTGGCGGGCACGTTCTGTTTGCACTTGGCAGATTTTACGCACCCCGCGGCAGACCGAGTGTTGCAGTGGGACTTGCAAGTGGCCCAGCAGGTGATTGATGGCTTCATCAAATATGTGGCCCCCGAACGCCGCTCCGTCATTGAGCACTTCCGGCAGAGATTTGTGCGCCACGCGGAGCCACTACTGCCCAGCCTGCGCCGAAGCATCATTCACGGTGATTTAACCAGCTACAACTTGCTGGTTCAACGCTCTGCGGCGGGGCGGCACACGGTGAGCGGCATTGTGGATTTTGGTGACGTTCTGCGTAGTTACACTGTGGGCGAGTTGGTGGTAGCCGTGGCGGAGAGCATCATCAACTCGGTGCCCAACGCCCTGCCCGCCGCGGCGCGCACTGTAAAAGCGTTTCATCAGGTTTTTCCACTGCAAGAAAATGAGCTAGCCACGCTCTTTCATTTCATGTGTTTGCGGATGTGTGTGACGGCGTGCAGTTCATCGCAACAATTACACCTTGTGCCCGATAACGCTTACGTGGCACAACTCAGCCAGCTCGATTGGCTGACGCTTGACCGGCTAAAACACATTGAGCCAGAAGTGGCGCTGGCCACCTTCCGCCACGCGTGTAATTTTGAGCCGCACCCCAACGCGCCGCGCGTGCGTGCGTGGCTAAAAGAAAACGCCGCGCAACTGCACCCAATCATAAACATTGCGCCGGACGCGCCCGTGCTGGATTTGAGTGCTGGCGCTGAATCTTTGAATGATGGCGCGTGGGAAACGGCGGAAACGCACCGTGCCTTGCTCCCCTCTCCCGTTGGGAAATGGGCTGGGGGT
>JAEURM010000321.1 GCA_016789245.1 Anaerolineales bacterium | reverse complement strand
AATGTGGCCGTCACGCTAAAACTTGGGTGGAAGATGGTGCGCCGCGTTGTGCGGTGTGTGGCGGCCCGCTCCGGCCAGATGTGGTGTGGTTTGGTGAAGCTTTGCCGCCCGCCGCCCTCAACGCCGCTTTCCACGCGGCTCAAAACTGCGAAGTCTTCTTTTCTATTGGCACCAGCGGCCTTGTGGAGCCGGCCGCGTCTTTGCCGTGGGAAGCCTTGCGCGCCCGCGCCGTAGTGGTGGAAATCAACCCCAACCCTACGCCACTAAGTGATGCCGCCACCTACACCCTCCCCGGCGCGGCGGGTCAAGTTTTGCCGGAGTTGCTCAGCCTACTGTAAACCGTCATTGCGAGCCGCCCGCCACGGCGAAGCAATCTCCATTTACAGAGTTGACCCCAATTTGGGAGATTGCTTCCCCTTACGGGCATGGGTTGTGCTCACTGCTCACTTGCAGTGAAAATCAGTTAGAAAGCTCATCAAACAAATCCTTCCAATTTGGATTTTGAGCAGTGATAACTTCAATTTTCTTTGGCCGGGAGCTAGCCCGAATTTGCTTGACCCGTGCCAGAGCGTCTTTCATATCTTCCTTGAACTCAAAGTACACCAATTTGGCGAGTTTATATTTCTTGGCAAAACTGCTCCGGCCCTCACGAAGCCCAACCATGTGCTGTGGCAAATCATTGGTTACGCTAGTATAAAAAACAGAATGCTGGGCGTTGGTGATGATATAGACGCAGAAGGTGTTTGGGTTCATTGCAGTAAATTAGCCACTACCTAAACGCATCTCCTTCAGCCGCGCTTTTTCTTTGGCGGTGTGGCGCTCTGTGGCACGGGAGAAGGCGGGGGCGCTGAGGCGGGCGATGTGTTTTTCCAAGTAGCGGGTGGTTTCAGTTTTGTAGACTTGCCCCATCTCACGCAGAACCCAGCCCACTGCGGTTTGAACGTAGTAGCGCTCATCATCCAAACAATGGGTGACGAGCGGCAAAACTTTTGCGGGCGGGAGAAACACGGCGTTTTTGCCGGTGTAGTGAATTAGGCTAACGAGCGAAAGACGGCGGAGCCATTCACTCTCCGCTTGATTCCACGCGGCCAGTTGGGCGTAAACCCCGGCCACATCACTTTCCAAAAGCCGCGAATAGATGGCGCTCAAACCATCACTGTGGCACCAGTTATCCACGCGGGCGCTCCAGCCGCGCAGTACCGGCCACAGGTTGGGGCTGACGCGCTTGCGAACGATGGGCGCGTAATACTCTAACGCCGCGAACAGCACATCACCGTAGGGCGAAGTGCGCCACAATTCATTCCACACGGCCAGCACTTGCGCTTCTGGTAAGTTGTAAAACGAAAAGCCTTGCTTGACGCGGCGCCTGAGCGCTGGAAAACGGATGCCTAAATGCGTGAGCTGTGAGCCACGGTCTTGCTGAACGGCTTGGCCGTAGGCGGCGTTGCCGATAGCCGTCAAAGCTTCGGTAACTTCCTGCTGATAGGCTTTGAGTTTTGGGCGGCTAACCATGCTGGTGGATGGAATTACTTGGCGCGCCAGCGTTGATGCGCCTGATAAGCGGGCGCAGGTTCGCTTGCGGTTTCGCGCTCTTACCGCTCGCGACAGCGCACGCCCAAGAGAAGCAGCCCGCCCCGGTGGTGTCGGCCAATCACGCGGCCAACATGGCGGCGGGAACCGAGCTCTTCAAGT
>JAEURM010000320.1 GCA_016789245.1 Anaerolineales bacterium | reverse complement strand
GTGACAGGATGACTGGATGACTGAGGAATTTTCTCCCCATCATCTTGCCACCTTGTCAGCTTGTCATTCAATAATTCCGCAATCTGCTTATCCGCCAGCCCCATCCGCTTGGCCCGCCTCAGCAATTCACGCGGTAGCGTTTCCAAAGTGTGTAAACGGAGTTCAGCTTCCACGGCCAGCATGCCCTGCATTTGCGCCACAAACCACGGGTCATATTGCGTAGTGCGGATGATGTGTTCGGCGGAGTCGCCGTTCCGCAACGCGTCTAGCACAGCAAAAATGCGGAGCGCCTTTGGCACTTCCAACTTACTGCTTTCTACTACCGGCTTCCGTTTTCCTAATTCTAAGCCGCGCAACGCCTTATTCAACGCTTCTGGAAAAGTGCGGCCAATGGCCATCACTTCACCCACGCTTTTCATCTGCGGGCCAAGCACAGCATCCGCGCCGGGGAACTTCTCAAACGCAAAGCGCGGAATCTTCACCACGCAATAATCAATGCTCGGCTCAAACGAAGCAGGCGTCACGCGCGTAATGTCATTCTTGATTTCATCCAGCGTGTAGCCTACCGCCAAGAGCGCGGCAATTTTGGCAATGGGGAAGCCGGTGGCCTTACTCGCCAACGCAGAACTGCGGCTGACGCGCGGGTTCATTTCAATCACCAGCGCTTCGCCATCCTTGGGGTTCACCGCAAACTGCACGTTAGAGCCGCCCGTCTCCACGCCCACCGTGTTCATCACCGTGCGCGCAATGTTGCGCAAGTTTTGATACTCCCGGTCAGTCAGCGTTTGCGCGGGCGCTACGGTGATGCTATCGCCGGTGTGCACGCCCATCGGGTCTAAATTTTCAATGGAGCACACCACCACAAAATTATCGGCGCGGTCACGCATCACTTCCAGTTCATATTCTTTCCAGCCCAACACGCTCTGCTCAATCAGCACTTCATGCACGGGGCTTTCGCGCAGGCCGTGCTCCACTTTCAGGCGGAATTCTTCGGGTGAGTGAACGATGCCCGCGCCGGAACCGCCCAGCGTGAACGAGGGCCGGATGAGGGCCGGGTAACCCACTTCGGCTACTAGCGTCTCAGCTTCAGCCAGCGTACGGGCAATGCCGCTTTTGGGCACGGCCAAGCCAGCGCCCAACATCGCATCTTTGAACTTCAACCGGTCTTCGGCCAAATCAATGGCGGCCGGTTGTGCGCCAATCAGCTTTACGCCGTGCTTTTCTAGCACGCCCGCGTGCCACAAATCCATGGCTAAGTTCAACGCTGTTTGGCCGCCCACGGTGGGTAGCACGGCATCCGGTTTTTCAACGGCAATGATTTTCTCTACTAACTCAACCGTCAGTGGCTCAACATACGTAGCATCGGCAAATTCCGGGTCAGTCATGATGGTGGCCGGGTTGCTGTTTACCAACACCACCCGGTAACCTTCACGCCGCAGAACTTTGCAGGCCTGCACGCCGGAGTAATCAAACTCGCACGCTTGCCCAATCACAATTGGGCCAGAGCCGAGAATTAGAATGGATTGAATATCAGTTCGTTTTGGCATAGTACCTAACACCAGATCTTCGAAAGTCGCGGAGCAGCTGGGCAGTTAAAACTGTACCAACACATAGCGAAGCCCGCCTACGCGGGCTACACATAGAGCCGCCGTAGGGCGGCTTCGCTTTCTGTTGCCGCGAATTTATTCGCCGCAACGCAACTTTACAA
>JAEURM010000031.1 GCA_016789245.1 Anaerolineales bacterium | reverse complement strand
TCTCTTACAAAGCCCGCCAAGTTTTCTTGGCGCTCTTGGCGTTCTTAGCGAGAGATTACACAACCGGTTGGCCGTTCTTGTAAAACAACTCACCGTCAATGGTTACTTCGCTCTCGGCCATATCACACAACATATCCCAGTGTAAGCCGCTCTCATTCTTGCCGCCGCTTTCTGGGTAGCTGGCGCCCACCGCCAAGTGAATGGTGCCGCCCATCTTTTCATCAAACAGCATGTTCTTGGTAAAGCGCTGAATGCCGTAATTGGTGCCAATGCCCCACTCCCCCAAGTAGCGCGCGCCAGCATCCATGTTCAACAAAGACGTGAGCAGTTCTTGGCCTTTGCTGGCTTTCTCTTTCACCACTTGGCCGTTCTCAAACCACAGCTCAATATCCGTCACTTCTTGCCCGCCGTAAATCGCCGGATAACGGAAGCGCACCCAGCCGTTCACAGAATCTTCCACCGGGCCGGTAAAAATTTCACCATCCGGAAAGTTGTACTTACCATCGGCTTCAATAAACACACGCTCTTGGATGGAAAGTGATAAATCAATGTTCGCGCCCTTGAGCGTGACTTTGTTTTTGCCTTTGAGCCAGTTGATGAGCTTCATCTGCCGTTGGCCTTCGGCCCGCCACAGCGCCACCGGGTCTGGTTCGTTCAACAAACCCGCGCCATATACAAACTCTTCATATTCTCGCAAACTCATCTCGGCATCTTGCGCGGAAGCGTAGGTGGGAAACTCCGTCAGCACCCAGCGCAATTCTTTGCGGGCCGCGCGCTCAAAAAACGTTTTCTGAATGCCAGAGCCAGCTTTGCGCAAGCGGGCTTGTTTGGCTGGGTCAGTATTACTCAACTCGCGCGTATTGTGCTCGGCGCTCAGCACAATGGCCGCGTCAAATTGTTCATTGATGAGTTTGCGAATGGGCGAAACGTAATCCAACTGCGCGTCTGAAGCGTGGCGGAAAAAAATTTCATCCGCGCCGGGCAGAACGGTTTGCACAAAAACGTTCGCGCCCGCCTTTATCGCTTCGGCGTACACCGCCAGAGAGAGTTCTTGGGCCAGCGGGTGTGTGCGCAGTTGCACTTGCTGGCCGGGCTTTAGCTCCACCGAGTAATGAACGAGCACTTGTGCGAGTTTGGTAATGCGTGGGTCGGTCATAGGAATTGGGGATTGAAGGTTAGGGATTAAATTACTTGCATCAAATCACGCGAATTGCACGAATATCCGTAACTCGAAGAATTCGTACAATTCGATGCAGTTTTCCGTTTTATTCGTGTCAACCGTTAAAAAATTCGGCTCTCCGTTTCAAATCCTAATCGTATTCGTAAAAGCCGCGGCCACTCTTGCGGCCTAAGTAGCCAGCATCCACCATGCGGCGCAAAAGCGGGGCCGGGCGGTATTTATCATCACCCAAATCCCGATGCAAAACTTCCATGATGGCCAACACCACATCTAAACCAATCAAATCCGCCAACGTGAGCGGGCCCATGGGGTGGTTCATGCCCAACTTCATAATGCCATCAATCGCTTCGGTGGTGGCCACGCCTTCCTCTAGCGCATAAATAGCTTCGTTAATCATGGGGCAGAGGATACGGTTGGAGATGAAGCCGGGCGCATCGTTCACCAGCACCGGCGTTTTGCCCATGTGCTCGGCCACCGCAATCACGCGGTTCACCGTAGTTTGCGCTGTGCCCAAACCCTTCACCACTTCCACCAGTTCCATTACTGGCACAGGATTAAAGAAGTGCATGCCCACCACCTTTTCTGGCCGTTTGGTGGCCGCGCCAAGGCGGGTGATGGAAATGGAAGAGGTGTTGCTGGCCAAGATAACTTCGGCCGGCGCGGTTCGGTCTAACGTGCGGTAAAGCTCTAGTTTCACTTCTAATTTCTCGCTAGCCGCTTCAATCACCAAATCAGCGTTGGCCACCGCGCCTAAATCCGTGCCCACTTGAATTTTGCCCGCGCGTGCCGCTTGCTCGTCCGTTAGGCGGCCTTTCTCATGCAGTTTGCCCACCGATTTTTTGATGGCGGCCAAGCCTTTATCCAACTGCGGTTGGGCCACGTCAATCATCGTCACTTGGTAGCCCGTTACGGCTGCCACTTGCGCAATGCCGTTGCCCATCGTTCCCGCGCCGATGACGGCGATGTTATGAATGCTGTTTGCCATGATTTATCCGTATCGCGTAAAGCGTAGTGCGTGGTAGGGCCGCTTCACAAAGCGCTCCTACCCGCATTTCACGTTTTACGCCTTATTCAATTTCCACTGCCATTGCCACGGCCTCGCCGCCGCCCAAGCACAAACTGGCAATGCCGCGCTTAAGGCCGCGTTCGCGCAAGGCGTGAACCAAAGTGACTAACACCCGCGCCCCGCTCGCGCCAATCGGGTGGCCCAGCGCAATCGCGCCGCCGTTTACGTTCACCTTGCTCCAATCCCAGCCTTGGTCAGCCAACGCGTAACCATCCGCCAGCACTTGCGCGGCAAAGGCTTCGTTCAACTCAATCAAGTCCACATCTTTCAGCGTCCAACCAATTCGGTTTAGTAATTTAGGAATGGCGTGCGCGGGCGCAATAAAGATGTACTTCGGGTCTACGGCGGCGGAGGTGTAACCCACTACGCGGGCCAGCGGCAGTTGGCCCATTTGCTCCGCTTTAGCGCGGGAGGCTACCACCACTGCGGCCGCGCCATCATTCAATCCGGGCGCGTTGCCGGCCGTTACCCGGCCTTCTTTTTGAAACGCCGGTTTGAGCTTAGCCAGCGCTTCTATAGAAGTATCGCGGCGCGGCGCTTCATCTGTTTCCACACGGGTGATTTTGCCCTTCACTTCCACTTCCACTGGGGCAATCTCAGTTTTAAAGCGGCCTGCTTCTTGCGCGGCCACAGCTTTTTGGTGGCTTTCATACGAGAAGCGATCCATCGCTTCCCGCGTCACTTCATATTCATTGGCAATAAATTCCGCCGCATTGCCCATCGGCCACAAGTCAAACGGGTCTAGCAAGCCATCGTGCAAATCCGCATCAAACAGCGCTTGGTCACCGTATTTCACTTGTTGGCGCATAAACACCAAATGCGGCGCGCCCGTCATGCTTTCCATGCCGCCCGCCACCAACAAATCGGCATCACCAGCTCGCACCGCCTGCGCCGCGCTCATCACGCTCTTGAGGCCAGAGCCACAGGCTTTGTTGAGGGAGTGCGCGCCCACGTTCACCGGAATACCGGCAAAAATAGCGGCCTGCCGCGCCGGGCTTTGGCCGGAGCCAGCCGCCACCACTTGGCCCATCACCACTTCTTCTATTTCTTGCGGATTAATGCCTGCGCGTTCCACGGCGGCTTTAACCGCCACGGCGCCCAAACGGGGGGCGGGCACCGTGCCCAACGCGCCCAAAAAACGCCCAATTGGCGTGCGGGCGGCAGAGAGGATAACGGCATCGGTTGGAGATTTAGACATATTTGATGATTAGAGAATTGATTATGAGTTATTAACTCACCTTACGCAGGCCGTCACTCCCGCGTACGCGGGAGTCCATGTTTTATACGATGGATACCCGCTTTCGCGGGTATGACGTTTTGAAGATTCACGCTCAGTCGCGTAAGGTGAGTTATTAAATAACTCATAACCCATAACTATTTAGGCCAAGCCTCTATCATTCTCTGCCACGTCACCTTCAAATCTTCAGGGATGACGCGGGTTTCGGCGGTGACGGTCATAAAGTTGGTATCGGCCAACCAGCGTGGAACTACATGCAGGTGAGCGTGAGCGGCAATGCCCGCACCCGCCGCCGCGCCAATATTCATGCCCACGTTAAAGGCTTGCGGATTGTAGAGCGTGCGCAAGGCCACCAACCCTTGGTTCATCAACAACATCATCTCCGTAAGCGTAGCCGCTTCTAACTGCTCTGGGCTGGGCACATGCGCATACGGCACCACCATGAAGTGGCCATTGTTGTACGGATACAAATTCAAAATCACATACGCGTGTTGGCCACGCTGAACAATCAAGTTCTCGGTATCGCGGGCTTCACGCGGCTTATCACAAAAAATACAGCCGCTCCCGCTCAGCATACCAGTGGCCGCACTGGTGTTGTCATTGTTTTGCAGGTAAGTCATACGCCATGGTGCCCAAAGTTGTTCCACAGGCTCATTTTAGCAGATAGCCTCCCCCTGAAACGCGGATGAACACAGAAAAGCACGGATTTACACTGCACCTTGAAACTCTCCGTGTTCGTCTATACTTTCCGCGTCTATCCGTGTTTCAGGGATTTAGTTTGGGCATGACTCTTGCAGAAGAACTTACGCCGATTTTGCGCGGCTTGCGTTTTGGCCAACCGTTGCACGCGTTTGAGAGCCTTGGCTCCACTAATGATGAGGCGCGGCGTTTGGGAGAAACTGGCGCACCGGCTGGCACGCTGGTGATTGCGGATGAGCAAACGGCGGGCCGGGGGCGAAGTGGGCGCACATGGTTTACGCCGCCCGGCAGTGCCATTGCTATGAGTTTGCTGTTGCGGCCCACGCTCAGCCACGCCGCGCGGCTGACCATGCTGGCCGGAGTGGCCGTGTGTGAAGCGATTGAGATTGTTTCCGGTGCGCGGGCCGCGCTCAAGTGGCCCAATGATGTGTGGCTGGCTGGTAAAAAGTGCGCCGGCATCTTGGCCGAAAGTGCCCTGCGCGGCGAACGTTTAGATTACGCCGTGCTCGGCATCGGCATCAATGTGAGTTGGAGCCCACCAGCTGATGCGGTAGATTTTCCGGCCACGTGCGTACAAGCGGAAACTAAACAGCCCGTGAGCCGCGCGGTGCTGGTGCGCGAAGTGTTGACGCAATTGGAAACCGCGTATCCGCGTTTGAATGACCACTCTTTATTTGAGCAATGGCAGACACGGCTAGCTACGTTGGGGCAAGTGGTTCAAGTGCAACTCGGCGCAGAAACGTTTACGGGCCGCGCCCACACCGTTACCGAAGACGGCGCACTTTTAGTGTGGATGGAAGATGGAACCGTGCGCCCTGTATTAGCTGGTGAAGTGCGCGTGCGGCCCATTTAATTCTCAACCAAAACTTATTTGACGCGCCCAGCATTTGAGCTAGACTTGGCGCTGTGATGGAGAACATTCATGCTTGATAAAATTCGCCCCCGCGCCACCGAACCCGCTGAAGAAAGCACCGATATGGTGAGCAGTTTGCGCGCGCGCCAAATAACGCCGCCCGCCACCATCCTCGGCATGTTGCCGTGGCAATTATTCGTAGTGTCCATCATCGTCTTCGTCAACGTCACCTTGTTGGGCTTCTTCGCCCTCATCGCCTTTAACAAGATTGATGTTTATCGATTCTTCTAAAATTTGGAATGCTGACGAACGCAGAGCCGCGCTGATTGGCGCTGAAATAAAAACAACTGCGTTTGTTAGCGGTCCGTCTGCGCCATCAGCGTTCCAAAACTACGGCGCAATTAACACCTCCTCCAGCCGCCACAACTCCGAAGCCGCTGACGCACTGAACTGAACGCCACTCACGCCCGGCCGCACGTACGCCGCGCGGGTTGAGCGCCCCACTTCCACTGCGGGCGCATCACGCTCAATGATGGCGCGCGCCTGCGCCTCCCACGCCGCCAAAGTTTCTTTATCTAAAGCTGTTTGCACCCGGCGGCAAGCCGCATCAAACTCAGCATTACTATAGCCACTCACGTTCACGCCGGCCGGGTTGGCTTCACTCGCCATCTGTTCCGTTTGCCACACCTCACACGGAAACCGCTGATTAATTAGCGGCCACGTCACCAACGCCAACTCAAAACGGCGGCCAAACACCACGCCGCTTGGCCAATCGGCCAGCCACTCACCCTCCGTCAGCGTTTGCACATTCACACTCACGCCACACGCCAAAAAGTTTTGCGCCAACGCCGCATTTGCTTGTGGGCTGAGGCTTAAGGAAAAGGCGAGAGTCTGATTATTTTGCTCACGCACACCGTCAACGTTGCCGTCAACCCAACCCAACTCGTCAAGCACTCGGCTGGCAGAGCTTGGGTCTCCTTTGGCGCACGTGCCCAACGCCTGCCGCACGCGCCCATCTGCAAATTGCGCCAGCGCCAGATTGAAGTGCAAATAATCCGTGCGCGTGTCAGTTGTTTCCTCAATCCTCCAATCCTCCAATTCTCCAGTTTGCGCTGTTTGCCCACTCGGAATCACATCACAATTTTGCGCATCAAACCTAAACACCACGCTCTGCAAATACGGCAAGCCTTCCGCCGCCCGCCAATAAAACGGGTTACGCTCCATGCGGATAAATTCCCCCGCCCGCCACTCAATGAGTTGGAACGGGCCGTAACTCAGCGGAGCGCGGTTGGCACCTTCACTCGCCGCAATTTCCGCCGCTGTTTGATTAGCGAACTGGTGCGCGGGCAAAGGCGGCCACAAGTTCGCGGCGTAATCTGAAGTAATGTAGCCGGGCAAACCCAGCCACTCCACTTCAGTCTCACTTACTACTCGGAAACTGGCGGTGCGTTCACCCGCTGTACGCCGCGCGTCAAAAGAATCGGCGGCGCGGGCGGTTTCAAAGCCCAACACAAAATCAGCCGCTGTGAGCGGCGCACCATCGCTCCACTGCAAGCCGGGCCGCAAAGTAAACCGCACCCTCATCTGCGGCAGTGGCCACTCCGCCGCCTCTTCTAACACGCGCACTTCACCTCCAAGCAAGGTGAGCACAAGGCCGGGCGTGGCGGCCTGCACGCGGCCTAAGCCATCTACCACTTGCTCACTGGCGCGCACAGTTACCATTTCCACTTCTAAGCTCGGTGGTTGAATCAGCACCTCATCTTCCAGCGCGGCCAGAATATGGTGGCGGCCCAGCTCCGGCCGGGCAAAACGGTACAGCGTTTGCGGCTCAACACTCAAACAAATATTTATTTCCGGCTGAGTGAGAACGGCGGTAGGCGGCGGTGCTGGAGAATTAGTGGATTGGAGAATGGGAGGATTAGTGGGCGTGGGCGGAACAGTGGGCAGTGGAGTTAGTTGTGCGGCGCAAGCGGCTAATATCCAACCGCAGAGAACACAGAGCACACTGAGTTTTTGTCTCAGTGATTTACTCTGTGCCCTCTGTGAACTCTGTGGTGCAATCAAGTTACGGCGTCAGTGTCAACGTTTCTTTGGCGGCGGCGCGCACGGCAGTCTCGCTAAACGGCAAGCCAATGTATTCAATGTTGCGCCACTTGTCTGCAAAATCAATGTAATGCGGGTGATACGGATGGCCGGATTGGCCGGTGGTGTGAATCACCAGCGTCCGGTCAAAATCCTGCACATCCACAATTTGGCGCATGGAAGGCACCGAGGTGACGGCAAACGGTTCAGCCCGCAAAATGTTGTAACCGGTGGCGTTCACAATAGACGTGCCGCCACTGGTGGCAAACGGCCCACGGTTAAACAACATGCGGATGGGCGCGGGCCACGCCGTGGAACCAAACACACGGTTACTAAAAGTAGACGTGTGTAGTTTGCCCCAACTCCAGCCGGAAGTGGCCTCGCCGAGCGTTGCTTTGAGATACGCGAGGCCGTCCGCAAACGAACGGCGCACAATCTCATCGCGCGTTTCCGTGGCGGGCGTGGTCACATCATCCCACCACGCATTTTGCTCGTCCGCCGTGAGCGCTCTAAAGCGCACCCACGTCTCATCGCCGCCGCCCGGGCGAATGCCCTCCGGAAATTCATCAAAAAACGTATTGCGCGTCAGCGCGGCTTGGAAGGCGGCGTAAATGGCGGCTGGCCGAGAATCCATGTGCATTTGCGTATCCCAATTGCGCAATTCTGTTTGCGCGCTGGCCAATTCCGGTTCATCAAATTTCAAAGCGAGTAACGTGGGTAGTAATTCCACCGCGCCCAAATGTTTATCATCGCCCTGAATGCGCGCAATATCCTCGGCGGAAACATCATCATCCGCCGCCAGTAATTCATTGATGCGCTCAGCCCGGTAGCCCATATCAAAACCGGTGGCCGTAATCAGATATTTGTAATCTGGCCCCACCACTGGCTGATTGGCCGTGGCGATGAAGCCTTGCGGCGGGTTGAAAGAATAGGGGAGTTCTTCAAACGGGATGTAGCCCTGCCACTGATACTCGTCCGTCCAGCCGGGCACGGGCAAACTGCCATCACCCTTGGAGCGGATGGGCACGTTGCTGGGCATTTGGTAGCCAATATTGCCGTCCACATCGGCGTACACAAAGTTTTGAGAAGGCACCGTCCAATCCCGCAGAGCAGTGCGAAATTCATCCCAGTTTTGCGCTTTGTTAATGTGTACCACCGCGCGGAAGATTTGGCCCGGCTCCAGCGCCGTCCAGCGCAAAGCCATGGCGTAGGAGGCATCCAACTGCACGCCGTTTACATTCAGCCCGTCCTTAATCAAATCACCGGAATCATAAACACCATCTAAGATGGGGCCATTGCGCGTGTAGCGCACCGTCACTTCCACTGGTTCACCACCCAGCACGTTGATGGTTTCCTTCACCAGCGTCATATCCACCCATTGGCCGTTTACTTCATATTGGTTGGGGTTGGCCGGGTTAATCTTCTCAATAAACAAATCTTGCACATCCGGGTTCACATTAGTCACGCCCCACGCAATGCGGTTGTTGTGGCCAATAATCACGCCCGGGTCACCGGCCAGTGAATAGCCAATCACATCGTACGGGCAATCCGCTGTGAGCGTGCGGCAGTGCAAACCCACCAAATACCAAATGGCCGGCATCTGAATGCCTAGATGCGGGTCATTGGCCAACAGCGGCTCGCCCGTGGTGGTGCGGCTTCCGCTCACTGCCCAATTGTTAGACCCAATGCCACGCCGCTCATCCCCAAAGCCGTTACCAAACAGAGCACGCACGCCATCCACTTGCGCTTGTAAATTATCTAGCTTCAAGCCGCTAAACGCCGGTGAAGGCACAATCACCGGATGGTCACTCGGCGCGTTCACTAAAAATTCTTTCGCACGCTCAGCGCCCAGCAGTTGATACACCCGCGTGCGGTAAATCTCATCGTCCATGTTGCCGCCCAAATCCCACGCCATGGCCTTGGCCCATGCCAAAGAATCAGCCGGTGACCAAGCCTCGGGCTTTTGACTGGGGTCAAAACCATTCAACGCCAACATGGAATATTCCAACCCTAAATCCGCGTAAGCGCGTGAGCCAATGTACGCGTTCACCCCGGCGGCGTAAGCTTCCAACACCATTTTCATCTCAGCGTCCGCAGTGGCATATTCCTGCTCCGCCACGCGCCGCCAGCCAATGGTGCGCAGAAACGCATCCGTTTCCACTTGGCTTTCACCCACTAATTCAGAAAGCCGCCCGGCCGTGGTGTGCCGCCAAAAATCCATTTGCCAAAAACGATCTTGCGCGTGGATAAAGCCTTGCGCCATAAACAAATCAGCGGCGTTATCAGCGTAAATGTGCGGAATGCCATTGGCATCCCGGATCACTTCCACTGTGCCCTTCAAGCCCGCCACTTTGATGTTGCCCGTGGTTTGCGGAAAACTCCGCGTGATGGTGTAGCCAACAAATATCCCCGCCAAAATTGCTACCACCAGTAGCACCGTGCCAAGAATGCCTAGGATGCGGCCAAGCAGTTTCATATTGTCCTCGCAGGAGTGGGTTGGAAGGCTGTTGTATCACTGCTGAGCAGTTGCGTCAAACCACCGAAAATTCCCGCGTTTTTTAGCGTTTTTTTGGCCCGCGAGCGGCGGGCAGGAAAGGCCGAGGCGGGTATAATTAAGGGTCTGAATATTCAACCGCTGGTTTGCTCTCAAGAAAGCTTGTGAATGGAAAACCCCAACCCCACTGACCCGAACTTGGGTCAGGTGCAAAAAATTAATATTGACCATCAGATGCGCTCGGCGTACTTGGATTACGCCATGAGCGTGATTGTGGCCCGCGCCCTGCCCGATGCGCGCGATGGGATGAAGCCGGTGCAACGCCGCATTTTATATGCGATGCATGATATGGGCTTGCGGGCCAACACATCCTACAAGAAATCCGCCCGTATCGTCGGTGAGGTACTCGGTAAATATCACCCGCACGGCGACTCCGCCGTGTATGACGCCATGGCGCGTATGGCGCAAGATTTTTCCATGCGCTACTTGTTGGTGGATGGCCAAGGTAACTTTGGCTCGGTGGATGGTGACGCGCCGGCCGCGATGCGTTACACCGAAGCCCGCCTCAGCCGCATGGCCGAAGAAATTTTGGCAGACATTGAGAAGAACACCGTCAACTTTGGTGACAACTTTGACGGCTCACTGCAAGAGCCGCTGGTGCTTCCGGCGCGGTTGCCCAACTTACTGCTCAACGGCGCCACCGGTATTGCGGTGGGCATGGCCACCAACATCCCGCCGCACAACTTGCGGGAAGTGGCCGCCGCCATTAATTACTTGATTGATCGTTACGATGAAGTGGATGAAGTGGGCGTGGAAGAACTGATGCAGTTTGTGAAGGGGCCAGATTTCCCCACGGGCGGCATCATCGTGGGGCGGGAAGGCATCAACGCGGCGTATGGCGAAGGCAAAGGCCGCATTGTGGTGCGCGGCGTGGCCCACATTGAAGATATGAGCGGCAATCGGCAACGCATCGTCATCACTGAGTTGCCATACATGGTGAACAAATCCACGTTGATTGAGCGTATTGCCGAGTTGGTGCGCGATGACCGGATTGACGCGATTAGTGATTTGCGCGATGAGAGTGACCGGCGCGGCATTAGTGTGGTGATTGAGTTGAAGCGCGGCGCGCAAGCCCGCAAAGTTCTCAACCAACTGTACAAATACACCGCCCTGCAAAGCACCTTTGGCGTGCAGATGTTGGCGCTGGTGCGAGGTGAGCCGAAGTTGCTTCGGCTCAAACCGGCATTGCAAGCTTTTGTGGAACATCGGCGCGAAGTCATTACCCGCCGCTCACAATTTGAATTAGATAAAGCTCGCCACCGCGCTCACATCTTAGAAGGCTTGCTGATTGCGCTGGCGAACTTGGATGATGTGATTAACACCATCCGCCAATCACCAGATGCGGAGACGGCGCGCACGCGTTTGATTGAGCGCTTTAAGCTGACTGAAATTCAGGCGCAGGCGATTTTGGATATGCAACTGCGCCGGTTGGCCGCGTTAGAACGCCAAAAGATTGAAGACGAATACACCGAAGTTCAAGCGCAAATTGCGAAATTGGAAGATTTGCTCAACAGCCCGAAGAAAATTCTGGCCCTCATCCAAACGGATTTGAATGAGATGGCCGAGAAGTACGGCGATGACCGCCGCACGCAAATTGCCGCCGAGGCCACCGAAGAGATGAGCGAAGAAGATTTGGTGGAGAACAAGCCGGTGCTCATCAGCCTAACGCAACGCGGCTACATTAAACGCACGCCGCAAGAAAAATACCGCGCGCAAAGCCGGGGCGGCATGGGCGCGCGCGGCCAAGAACTGCGTGAGGAAGATGTGGTGCAATACATCTTCTTGGCCCGCACATTAGATACTATCTTGTTCTTCTCGGATAAAGGCAAGGTGTACTCTGAGAAGGCGTACCAAATTCCAGAAGCTGACCGCGCTGACCGGGGCATGGCGCTGGCAAACGTGATTAACATTCCGCCGGGCGAGAACATTACGGCGATTGTGCCCGTGCGCGATTTTGGCGACGCCGATTTCTGCACAATGGTGACGCGGAATGGCCGCATCAAACGCATTGCGTTGAGTGAGTTTGCGCAAGTACGACCCAGCGGCATCATTGCCACCAACTTGGATGATGGTGATATTTGGGGTTGGGTGCGGCTCACCTCCGGCAATAATGAAGTCATCTTCATCACCGAGGTAGGCCAAGCTTTGCGCTACGAAGAACCCGAAGTGCGGGCCATGGGCCGCACGGCGGCGGGCGTCACGGCCATCCGGCTGGATGACGGCGATTTTGTGACGAGCATGGAAGTGGTGGAGCCAGACGGTGAACTATTGGTGGTAACGGCCAACGGTTACGGCAAACGCACGGCTTTTGAAGAATATACCGCTAAGGGCCGCGCCACCATGGGCGTAGCCACCATTGCCCAAAAGAGTGTGGAAACTACGGGCCGCATTGTTTCGGCGCGGGCGGTGCGGGAGGAAGATGACATTACGGTGATTACCACCAACGGCCAAACCTTGCGCCTGAAAGTGGCGGAAGTGCGCCAGAGTGGGCGGAGCACCATGGGCACGCGCCTCATCAACATCAAAGAAGGGGATAGCGTGGCCTCCGTAGCCCGCTTGGCCGCCAAAGATTTAGTTGTGGCGGCGGCAGAGGAAAAGCCCAGCGCAAAGAAGGAACCCGTGGTGCAGGAAGCCAAAGAACCGGTAGAAGTGAGCGTGAACGGCGTGGCGGAGTAGGACTAAATGCAAGACCTGTCAGGTGGCGCGAGACAAGGCCATAATTCTTGAGACTTTTGTGCGCCACCTGACAGGTCTTAAACCATTAAAGACAAACCTAGCAAGTAATATGAATAACTTTGCTGAAACGCGCGCCGTCTATTTAGCTAAGCCGCTTCCTAAACGTTTAGGCGCTTTAGCCGTTAACTTGGCCCACATCTCTGATTGCGCTAGACAAGAAACGCCACTTGATGAGTTAATGTTAGAGAGCATGTATTTCATCGAATGGACGGCGGCGGAGTTAGAGCCGGAAGTTGCGTATGAATTAGTGGAGATGCAATTGATGCTTTCTCTCTGGCGCAAAATCCGGGCTGAAGGCCAAGGCATCCCTTCCCAACGCACACTGTTGTATCTCCAAGCCCCAAAATGGTCAGCGCAAGTGCTGGATTATTCCGGCTTGCTGGAAAACGCATGAATAGCCCCCGCCCGCCCGGCCCACTGGTGGCCTACCTA
>JAEURM010000319.1 GCA_016789245.1 Anaerolineales bacterium | reverse complement strand
ACCAACGACCTCCGGGTTATGAGCCCGACGAGCTAGTACTCTGATAAGTGAGAAATTTGGGAGTGGCAAAAGAGCAGGCGGGAAGAGATAAGGGATACCCAAATGCCGCGATTACTGCCAAATTGGGAATCAACGCCCATCTGTATTCGAATAAATTCCGAGTACACCACGATTGAATACCGAGTATGAGCCACGGATGGGTTGTTACGTTGTTTTGGCCACAGAGGCGGGATGTGTAGTAGTGGTAGTAAATAAAAGTTTGACCTCACGGTTTGAGTTTTAGCCAAACCGTGAGGCCAAATATTTGAGTGTGGGCAATATAGGACTTGAACCTATGACCTCACGGATGTGAACCGTGCGCTCTAACCAACTGAGCTAATTGCCCGGAACAGGCCGAGATTATAACATTCGGCCTGCTGACTGACAAGAATTAACGGATAAAACTCAACACCGATTGTTGCGCTAACTGCAGAAGTGGGCCGGGGAACAGGCCGAGCACAAACGTTGCCAACGCCGTTGCGCCCACCGCCACGTTTACCAGCGGCTGGTTCAACGCTTCGCCTGCACCCTCACGCATAAACATCAGCACTACCACGCGCAAATAATAGTAAGCGGAAACCAAAGACGTGATGACGCCAATCACTACCAGCCACACATAGCCGGCTTGCACGGCGACTTGGAAGACGTTGACTTTAGCAATGAAGCCCGAAGTGGGCGGCAGACCAGTGAGCGAGAACATGAACACGGCCATGGCCAACGCCAAGCCGGGCCGCCGAGCGAACAATCCAGCGTAATCGCTCAGCGCCACGCCCTCGCCGGCTTTGCGCTCAATAGTGAGCACCACCGCCCATGCGCCGAGGGTGGTGAGCGCGTAGGCCAGTAAGTAAAACAGCGCAGAGCCAACGGCGGAAACGCCCACTTCCCCAGCGGCGGGCAAAGCCATGAGGATGTAACCGGCGTGGGCAATACTGGAATACGCCAGCAAGCGCTTGACATTGCTCTGCACCACGGCGGCGAAGTTGCCCACAATCATGGTGAGAGCGGCCAATAACGCAATCGTCATCGCCCATTGCGGCGTAATATCGGGGAAGGCCGTGATAAACACGCGGAGCAAAGCGGCAAAACCGCCGGCCTTTGCGCCCACGCTCATAAAGGCCGTTACCACCGTAGGCGCACCTTCATACACATCTGGCGTCCACATGTGGAAAGGAACGGCGGCCACTTTAAAGCTGAGGCCTACTAAAATCAGCGCGGCACCGATGGCGAGCAGAAGACTGCGCTCAGCGGCGAGAATGCCCGCCAAGTTGGTGGTGCCGGTAGCGCCGTACGTGAGAGCCACGCCATATACAAAGAAACCGGAAGCAAATGCGCCCAGCAGAAAATACTTCATGGCGGATTCTTCGGAGCTGAGGTTGGGCCGCGCCAAACCAGCCAACACGTATAACGGAATGGAAAGTAGCTCCAGCGCCAAAAAGACCGTAATCAAATCGGCGGCTTGGCTCATGAGCACCATGCCGCTGAGGGTGAGCAGAAGCAGAACATAGAACTCACCGCGCGCAATATTCATGCGCGGTAAATAATTGATGGCGAGCAGAACTGCTACTGCGCCGCTAAACAAAAACAGCACGCTGAGGAAAGCGGCAAAACCATCCGCAACGAGTAGGCCGCCAAACGCTTCTAGCCGCCCGGCGCTAGGCCATTGCATTAGCGCCACCGCCGCACCCGCCAAGCCCACTAACGTGAGCCAGCCGGTGAGGTGTTTGCGTTCAG
>JAEURM010000318.1 GCA_016789245.1 Anaerolineales bacterium | reverse complement strand
GCCCCAGCCACCAACAGCAATTCGCCCGGTTGCACAGTGAGCGCGATGTTTTTCAGCGCCAGCCCGGGCCGCGTGCGATATTCAAATGAAAGGTCTTCAATCACCAAAGGCAAAGCATCAGGCATGGTTCATCCACGTCATCACAAAATAAGCTAAGTTTTGCATGGCGGCCGTAAGGTTTTGAGCAAAGGCTTGTGGCGCATCCTGATTGGCGGCATCAGACACGCCGCGCAACTCTACAAACGGCAATTGGTTAAACTCCGCCACCCGCGCACCGCCCGCGCCCTCCCACGCCGCCACTAAGGCCTGCGTATCTTGACGCAATTCCGCGCGCCGTTCGGCTGAAGCAATATCCTCATCCCCACTGGCCACTTTACCAAAGTGAACGGCAAATGGATGACCGTTGGCAGGAACTTGGTGCAGAGCGGCGAGCAGAGTTGGTGAGCCGTCAAAAAACGGCGTGGGTCGGTCAATCAGCCGATACTTAAAATCATGTTCAATGGTGCGGGTGGCCACCACCACATCCCCAATCCGCAACTCATCAGCCAGTGCACCCGCCGTGCCCGCACACACCATCCCCGTCCACGGGCCGCCTGTATCAAGGGCGTGTTGCGTTTGCAGGGCGTACTGTGCTTTGCCCACGCCGCCCACCGTTACCGTCAGGTTTAACTCCGGCAGATGCGTGGCGGGCAAGCGGCCCAACTGCGTTGCTTGCAGATTCAGCCCGCGTTGGCGGCAGGCTAACAGAAAACCATCTCGTTCTTGGGTGAGCGGAGTGACTAGTAAAAGAGTCATTAGCCGTTCTGAATTACCTCCACCACATCCCCCACACCCGCGCCAAGGCGGTCAGCCGCGTGGCCGTTTACTTCGGCAATCACCAATTCATCATCACTGCCAATCAAGGCCACCAACTCACCCACCGGCTTATCCCCAAACGTGCGCACCATACCCGCAATATCTGTTGCGCGGCCGTTGGCGCTGTGAATGCGCACCGTTACGCCGTCCCAACTTTCCAAATCTTTCACGTTGATGTTGGTGATGAGATTGCCAAAATGAGAAACCGCCACCGCTACTTGGCCGCGCACGCCGGTGGCCGTTTGCTCCACGTGCGGAAGCGGCAGGATGACGGGATCCGTAATTTGGGTTCCAACGGCATCCAGCGGCACACCATTGGCTAAATGGGCGGCCACTGGCGCAAAAATATCGCGCCCGTGAAAGATATTGCTCACTTTAGAGCGCCAATACTTGGGCTGATCTAAATGATAAAACGTGGTGGGCCAGCCTTCATTTTCAGCGCGGCGCAGAGCGAACGTGAGTGTGCCATTATCTGGCCCTACAAAAATTTGCGGGCCAATGCGCGTGGCCATTGGCCGGCGCTTAGTACCTACACCCGGGTCCACTACGTAAATGTGTACCGTGCCCTCTGGAAAATAAAACGGTGAGCGGCTGAGGATGCGCGCGCCTTCCGGGATGTTTTGCGGCTTGATGGTGTGGCAAATATCCACCAAGTGCGCGTCCGGCGCGAGGCTGAGCAAAGTGGCTTTCATTTCACTCACGGCCACGCCGCTGGGGCCAAAATCGGTCAGGAGGGAGATTACGGGAGGCATAAATCAGTTTTCTCTTGGCATCAAACTGCGCGAATTTCACGAACAATTCGGGCCAATTCGCGCAACTCGATGCAACTTTAATTTAGCAACACTTCCACCCCATCCCCCACTTGCACGCCAAGGCGCTGTTGGGCACTGCCGTTGACCACGGCCACTTCTAGCTCGCCTACGTGATTAA
>JAEURM010000317.1 GCA_016789245.1 Anaerolineales bacterium | reverse complement strand
ATGCGACGAAATTCCGGCGAGCAGAATTCACTTGGCTCTGCACCCGAAACAGAACAAATCTCTTTATCCACGATGGTGGTTGGCCGCGTAAATGGTGTGGCGCGACCCGCCAGCGCCGTTTCCATGAACACCTTCCAAATTGGCCCCGCACCGGTTAAGCCGGTGGTGCGTTCCATCGGCGTAAAATCGGCGTTGCCCACCCACACCCCGGCCACCAAATCCGGCGTGTAGCCCACCGTCCAGTTATCGCGGTAATCATTGGTGGTGCCTGTCTTCACAGCGGCGGGAAAAGAAAGTTGAAGCGCTGAGTTCGGGCCAAAGGCTGGCGTACGTGCTTCGTTATCAGAAAGAATATCTGAAATTAAAAATGCAGATTCAGGTGAGAGCACCGGCTGATTCCAATTGGCCGGCGTAGGTTGGCACGGCGGCGGGTCAGCTTTAACTTGTTCCAGTGCCAGTGGCTGTTCACAGATAATTTTGCCGGTGCGGTCTGTAATCTGCCGGATGGCAACGGGCCACACCCGTTTACCACCAGTAGCAAAAGCGCCGTACGCTTCCACCATCTCCACCAGCGGAATTTCTCCGCCACCCAGCGTGAGCGATAAACCGTAATCTTGCCGCGTGAGCGTGGTAGCGCCCAACGTTTGCATGAACGGCACTAAACCCGCGCGGCCCGTGGCGCTTGCGCCATCACCCACCACAATGCCGTACACACCCACATATTCCAGCGCCTTCACGGCTGGGATGTTGTAAGAATTTGCCAGCGCCAAACGGATGGAAGTGGGGCCGTGAAAACGTTCATCGTAATTGCGCGGCACATACGGCGGGTTCGCGCCATCCGGAAATTCGGTGGGCACATCCCACAGCACGGTGGCCGGGTTCCACGCGCCGGGGTTTCTATCAAACGCCAACGCGTACGTAAACGGTTTAATAGATGAGCCGGGCTGACGTGGGCGCAGAGCCATATTAATTTGCCCATCCACCGGGTCATCATAATTATCCGAGCCAACCATCACCACAATCTCACCCGTGCTAGGCCGCAGGGCTACGAGTGCGCCGTTCGTCACGTTCCGGTCAGCCAACGCCGTTACTTGTTCAGCTACGGCACGCTCGGCCATGGCCTGCAAATCTGGGTCGAGCGTGGTGTAAATGTTTAGGCCGTTGCGGTACAGCGATTGTGAATCAAAACTGGCTTCAATAATTTGCCGCACGTAGTTCACCCAATGCGGAAATTGAGCCGAAGTGCGCGGCGGCGTAAACTCACGATTTTGCAACGTCACTAAGCCGGTGATGGCTTGCTCGGCATTAACGCACACTTCCTTCGCCCCAGTTTCATATTTCAGCTCAATACAAGTTTCATTTACCAACCGCAAAAACACTTGCCGAGTGCGTTCCAACGTCACATCGCGGTTGGCGTACACATCATACACAGCGGGTGATTGGGGCAAGCCCGCTAAGAACGCGGCTTCTTCCAAAGTTAAGTCACTAGCGCTTTTGCTGAAGTACGTGCGTGAGGCCGCTTCAATGCCGTAGGCTAAGTTGCCGTAGTAAATCTCGTTGAGATACAACTCCAAAATATCATCTTTGCTGTAGCGGCGCGTGATTTCGGCGGCCAGAATAATCTCGCGGATTTTACGCAAGGAAGTGCGTTGCGCGGCTTCTTCGGGGGAGAGCACCAACGCGCGCACCAATTGTTGTGTGATGGTAGAAGCACCTGAAACAGTATCACCGGCCTGCACGTTCTGCCAAATAGCGCGGGCAATGCCAATTGGGTCAAAGCCTGGGTTGTTATAGAAATCT
>JAEURM010000316.1 GCA_016789245.1 Anaerolineales bacterium | reverse complement strand
ATTGCCCAACAAATTAGCACGGCCATTAAAGATTTAGGCTTGCCAGAGGCGGGCGAAATCAAGTGGCAGGCCACGCCGTTTGCTGGGCAGTGGGGCGTGGGGTGCAACATTGGCTTTCAGGCGGCGGCGGCTGAGGCGCGCAGTGGTGTGAAAGTAAACGTGAAAGAGCGTGCGCCCGAGTTGGCCCGGCTGATTGCCGAGCGCTTAACGCCACCGGCCGGTTTTGCGCGCGTGGTGGCGGATAAAGCCTACATCAATGCTTATTTTGATACGGCCAGTTACGCCGCCCGCGTGGTGGATGCAGTGCTGGAGGCGGGCGCAGATTTTGGCCGTGGCGCACCCAAAGCGGAGCGCGTAATGGTGGAGTACGCGCAACCCAACACCCATCACTCGTTTCACATTGGCCATACGCGTAATGCGCTGTTGGGTGAATCTTTGGCGCGGCTGGTGGAGTTTGCGGGCTTTCCAACTATTCGTGCGTCTTACCCGGGTGATATTGGTTTGGGCGTGATTACGGTGATGTGGGGCTATGAGAAGTTTTACAAAGGGCAAGAGCCGAACGGCGTACATGAGCGTGGCCAATGGCTGTTGAAGATTTACGCCGAAGCCACCGCGCTCTTAACCAAAAAAGATAACGAAACCCAGGAAGAAACAGCCCAGCGCGAACACTATGAAGCTGAGCGGCGTGAGATGTACCGCCGCTGGGATGCCGGTGACCCGGAAATTCGTGAGTTGTGGCGCGTAACGCGGCTATGGAGCCTTGAAGAACTAGATGAAATTCTCAAGACGCTGGATATTGCCATTGATGTGCACTTTTACGAGAGCCAAGTGGATGAGCCGAGCAAGGTGATTGTGGAAGAACTGGTGACGCGCGGCTTGGCTGAAGATGGACGGGCTGAGAACAAGCCGGTGATTGTGAAGATTGATGAGAAGCTGGGCCTGACCAAAGATAAATATCGCGTGGCGGTGATTCTGCGCAGTGACGGCACTTCGCTCTACCTCACCAAAGATTTGGCGCTGGCCAAAGAAAAATTTGAGAAATACCACGTTGACCGTTCCATTTACGTGGTGGATTTCCGGCAGAGTTTGCACTTTCAGCAAGCCTTTAAGATTTTGGAGCTATGGGGCTTTTCGCAGGCGGCCAAGTGTTACCACTTATCTTACGGCTACGTCACTTTGCCAGAAGGCGCTATGTCTTCGCGGCGTGGCACGGTGGTGCTGTTCAAAGATGTAGCGGATGAAGCGTATCGCCGCGTGCACGCCACCATTGATGAAAAGAATCCGGATTTGCCGCAGGCGCAACGGGATGAAGTGGCTCAACAAGTGGGCCTTGGCGCATTGGCGTACGCTCTGCTTTCCGTGGATAACAACAAAGATATTGTGTTTGAATGGGACGCCGCGCTGAGCTTTGATGGCAAAACCGCGCCGTACATTCAAAATGCCCACGTGCGCGCCAACAGCATTTTGCGCAAAGCCGGCACCGTGCCCGCCTTCGCAGAATTTGCCCACATGCTGGATAAGCGTGAAGTGGAGTTGATTGATTTGCTCACGCGCTTCCCGGCGGCGGTGCAAATGGCGGCCAATGATTACAAGCCGTTACATATGGCCAATTACGTGTATGAGCTGGCCCGCACCTTCCACAGCTTTTACCATGACACTTCGGTTTTGCAGGCGGAGAGTGAAGGCGTGAAGAACGCGCGTTTGCGGCTAACGGCGGCGGTGAAGCAAACGCTGGCCAGCGCACTAAAACTGCTGGTGATTAAGGCCCCGGAAGTGATGTGAGGGCGCCGAGCACAGATAACAGAATACAGAGCACAGAA
>JAEURM010000315.1 GCA_016789245.1 Anaerolineales bacterium | reverse complement strand
AGTGGCCTCATCTGGCTGGGCGTGGTGTTTGTGGGGTATCTGATTAATTCCTACGGTGACCGCGTGGATGGTACGCCGCGCCGCCTTCAACATCATCACCAATGAGCACTGGCAAAACATCATTGAAAAGTGGGGCGGGCGGGCGCTCGTGTTGGACGATGTGCCAGCGGATTTTCCGACCGGTGAAACGTACCCCTTGCCCGCCGGCGCTAACGTGGTGGTGATTAGCTCCATTGCGCCGGATGAGCCGCTGGAAACCGTGTTAGAAGCCGCCCGCCGCCAGCCGGACGTTCACTTTCATATTACTGGTGATAAGCGCCGCGTCCCGGAAAATCTTTTACGCGCCGCGTCCGCTAATTTGCAATTCACCGGTTTTCTTTCCGATGCGCAGTATTTTGGTTTACTGCGGGCGGTGGATGCGTTGGTGGTGCTCACCACGCGTGATTTCACCAATCAGCGCGGCGGGTGTGAAGCGGTGTGGCTGGGCCAGCCGTTGGTAATTTCTAATTGGCCGGTTTTGCAACGCGCCTTTCACAGCGGTACAGTGCATGTGCCTAACACCGTGGAAGGCATTGCCCACGGCATTCGGGAAGCCATTGCGCGCCGCCCGGAATTATTAACCGGCATGTCTCATCTGCAAGCCGAACGCCGCGCCCGCTGGCAAACCATTTCGGCCCAACTCACACAATTATTGCCACCTACTTCATAGTGGGCGAAAAGTGCTATAGCCACTGGGGCGGCTTCCAGCTAGCCTAACGGCATTCAACTATGGTCAGCCAATCTGCTAAACCCATTTCTGTTTCATCTGTCACCACGCCGCATCGGCACATCATGGTGGTGCACAACTACTATCCCATTGGTGAGCCGCGCGTTCAGCGGCAGGTGGAAGCGCTAGTGAGTGCGGGCGCACAAGTGGAGGTGGTGTGCCTGCGCGATAAAGACGACGCGGCGCGAGAAACGAAAGGCAACGTCACCATTCACCGTATACCCGTGCGGCGCGATAAAAAGCGCGGCTTGGTGGCGCAATTCGGCGAGTATGTGGCGTTTTTGCTGATGGCGTTTTGGCAAGTGACGCGGTTGTATTTTCAAGTACGCCCCAATGTAGTGCAAGTCCACAACTTGCCAGATTTTCTGGTGTTTTGCGCTTTAGTGCCGCGCGTGGTTGGCACGCCAGTGATTTTAGATTTGCATGATTTGATGCCGGAGTTCTACATTTCGCGCTTTGGCGGCAGAGAAAACAACTGGGCCGTGCGGCTGGTGAAACTTCAAGAGCGCGTGAGTTGCGGGTTTGCCAGCCACGTTATCACCGTCACCCATCCGTGGCGGGAGGCGCTCATTCAGCGCGGCGTACCAGCCGAAAAATGTTCGGTGGTGATGAACTTGGCCGATGACCGAATTTTCTTCCCTCGCACCACCGCCCAAGCACCGAACACCGGCTTGCAGTTGATTTATCACGGCACACTCACGCACCGCTACGGCATAGATTTAGCGTTACGCGCCGTGGCCCAAGCGCGTGCCGCGGTGCCGGGCTTGCGGCTTCTCGTTCACGGGCGCGGCGAGTATTTAGGTGAATTAGAGAAGCTAGCCGCTGAATTGAATCTGCAAGATATTGTCACTTTCAGCACACGGCTTCTGCCCATGGAAGAACTGCCCAAACTCATTGCGGCGGCCGATGTGGGCTTAGTGCCTTACCGGCGTGACCCATTCACCGATGGTATTTTGCCCACGAAATTAATGGAATACGCCGCCATGGAATTGCCCGCCATTGCGGTGCGCACGCCCGTCATTGATGCCTACTTCACGCCGGAAATGCTAGAAGTGTTTGAAGCCAATGA
>JAEURM010000314.1 GCA_016789245.1 Anaerolineales bacterium | reverse complement strand
CGAAAAACTTGCAGGGCGGTTACATCCGCCGCCGTGGTGGCTTGGTCACTCCACGCTTGCCGCTCCAAAATAAACAATTGCTCACGCGGCGTAGCATTAATGAAGTGCAGGGTGGGTTGGGCCATGAGGGTGGGTTCAATTTCCGGCCAACCATGCGTTTCTAAACGGAAGGCGGCTTCTGGGCGGCCGGCCGCTTCCACGCGCAAATTTTGATTGCCGCGTACATCTAAAGCGCGCAAACGGTAGCGGCCCACTTCTAGCGCGGCGCGGAGGGTGCGCTCTTCACCGGCGCGTAACAATTGTTGCACGGCAATGTGCGGTGTTACTTGCGGCCCAGCCACGCAAAACGGCGCTACATCCACCGTGCGGATGGCAGGGTTGGGGTGAAAAGTGAGCTCAACGGAGCGCTCAAAGTTAATGCCGTAATCTATGCCGCAGGTATCACAGTGAATTTTTTGCGAGCCGCTTAAATCTGCCAGTGTGCTGGCCTGAAAGCGCGCGCCCCGGCAATTGGGGCAGAGCACATCCCATTGCAAATCCAGCAGGCCGGCGCGCGTGGCCCGCAGGCACAACTCTAGCGCCGTGCGGTGTGGCACGCCCCACGCTTCGGCCAACGCGTATGGCCGCAAGTGCGCCACCAAACTATCATCAGAATTTTCAATGGTGCGCGTCAGTTTCTCTACTAGTTTTTCATCCGCGCCTTGCTGAAGTAATTGCGTGCGCGCGGTCTGCAACCGCTCGCGCCCACCGGCGGTAAGTTCAACGGCGGCGGGCAATTCTAGCCGCGCGGCCTGCGCGGGAGCGGTAGAAGCTACTTGGTCATACGCGCGGATCGCGCGGTCAAACGCAATCCGGCTGAGCAAGCCCACTTGGATGGGAATGGCGATGAGACCCAAAATATTCGCTGGCGTGGCCCAGATTTGGTAGCGCAGATGTGTGCCGCCTTCGGGGCGCGGCGTTAGCTCGGCTAATACGCGGAATTCACTTAGCGGGTTAATCACATGTGGGCGGTACGCCCTCTGTACGCCGAACCGTTCTGGCCGCACCCATTCAAACGGTTGCTCTTCAAAATCCAGCGGCACGCCGTAAACAGTCACCCGCAACTGGCGGCGCGCGTTTTCTAAACGTTGGCCTGACGGCAAACGATTTTGCACTGCAGGCAAGCCGGTATCACGGTTAAACCGGTCTGTATCCGCAATCAGCGGCCAGTATGATTCTGGCGCGGCGCGCAGAATCCATTCCCATTGATAATACACAGGGGCCAAAGCCATACGTAAATTCTAACTACTCCCTACCCTCCTACGTAGGCCTAACGTGTTTGCATTGAGTTTAGGCGGGCCGTTTATAATTTGTTATCAACACTTAATCTCGCGTAAAGCCCGCCCAGCCCGCTAAATTTTTGTTAGCGTTCTTTGCGCCTCTTGCCACCTTTTGGTGGTTGCGGATAAAAAATCATGGCTAATTCTCCAAAATTTCAATGGGATGATGCGTTTTTGCTGAATGAGCAACTGACGGATGAAGAGCGGATGGTGCGCGATGCGGCCCGCACATATTGCCAAGAAAAACTTCAGCCACGCGTGCTAGAAGCCAACCGGCATGAACATTTTGACCGGGAAATTATGAACGAGATGGGGCAGTTGGGCTTCTTAGGAAGCACACTACCGGAGGAATATGGCTGTGCGGCGCTGAACCATGTGGCGTACGGCCTGATTGCACGCGAAGTGGAGCGCGTGGATAGCGGCTACCGCAGTGCCATGAGTGTGCAATCATCTTTAGTGATGTATCCGATTTTTGCGTATGGCACAGAAGCGCAACGGCAGAAATATCTGCCACGCTTGGCTACGGGCGAGATAGT
>JAEURM010000313.1 GCA_016789245.1 Anaerolineales bacterium | reverse complement strand
GGCACGGTTCGCCTGCTCACGGCCAATTGCGGCAAAGGCCGCCCCACTTCATTGCAAGAATATGGTGATTACGCCGCCCTCAAAAAAGCGCGGGCGATGGTGCCAGAAGCGGTGGTGGCCGAGGTGAAAGCGGCCGGCTTAGTGGGGCGCGGCGGCGCGGCTTTTCCCACCGGCATCAAATGGGAAGGCGCGGCCAAGGCCGGCGGCCAGCCCAAATATGTTATTTGCAACGCCGATGAATCAGAGCCGGGTACGTTCAAAGACCGTGTCATCATGGAAGAAGACCCGCACCAATTGATTGAGGGCTTGGCCATTGCCGCGCACGCCATCGGGGCGCGCAAAGGCTACGTTTACATTCGCGGTGAATATCCCTACGCCTTTAGCGTGATGACGGCGGCGGTGGAAGATGCGGTGGCGGCGGGCGTGTTGGGTGATTTTGAAGTTGAACTGCGCATGGGCGCGGGCGCATACATCTGCGGTGAAGAAACGGCGCTGTTTGAATCGATTGAAGGCAAGCGCGGCTTTCCGCGCATCAAGCCACCGTTCCCCACCACGCACGGCTTGTTCGGCCAGCCCACCGTCATCAACAACGTGGAAACACTGTGCAATGTGGGCCTGATTATTCAGCAAGGCGTGGCGGAATACCGTAAGCTGGGCACGGAAAAATCTCCCGGCCCCAAACTGTTCTGCGTTTCCGGCGATGTGGCGCGGCCCGGCCTGTATGAAGTGCCGTTCGGCTTAACGATTAATGAGTTGCTGAACGAGCTAGCGGGCGGCGTAACGGGCGGGATGCTAAAGGGTATTTTGTTTGGCGGTGCGGCGGGCGCATTCGCCACGGCCAATGATTTGCAGGTGAAGCTGACGTTTGAAGATTTGCGCACCGCTGGCCTGCCGCTCGGCTCCGGTGTGATTACGGTGTTCAATGATACGCGCGATATGCGGGATGTGGTATACCGGCTGACGCGGTTCTTTGCGCATGAAAGTTGTGGCAAGTGTTACCCGTGCCAGCTCGGCACGCAACGGCAGTATGAAATTATGGGCCGTGCGGCGCATGGCACGCCGCTCATCGGTGATGCCGCCCGCTTGCAAGATATTGGCTGGACGATGACGGATTCATCTCTGTGCGGCCTCGGCCAAACCGCCGCCAGCGCTGTACTGAGCGCCATGAAGCACTGGCCAGAATTATTTAATAACAAATAACCAATCACTGCAGTTAGTAGTTATTGGTTATTGGAGGATTGCATGACGGAAATCACCCTCAACATTGACGACCACACCGTGACGGTGCCAGCTGGCACTACGATATTGAAAGCGGCCGAGCAAGTTGGCACCGCCGTACCAACCATTTGTTACCACGAGCATTGCACAGCTAACGGTTTGTGCCGCATGTGCGTGGTGGAAGTGGAAGGCCAACGCCTTTTGCAACCGGCCTGCATTGTGCCAGTGGTGCAAGATATGAAAGTGTTCACCCGCAATGAGCGCGTAGAACGAAGCCGCCGCACCATTGCGGAAATGCTCAACTCAGCGGTGGATTTAACCGAAGCACCTGCCATTCAGGCGCAGATGGCCGATTACGGCGCCAACCCGGAGCGCTTCCCCGAAGCTGAGCGTCGCGAGCATCCCGTGTACGATGACAACCCGATGTACATCCGAGACTACAGCAAATGCATTTTGTGCTGGCGTTGTGTGCAGGTGTGTGCGGATGATGCGCAATACACGTTTGCGCTGAACTTTGACGGGCGCGGTTATGAAACCAGCATTGGCACATTTTTTGATAAAGGCATGAAGGAAACCACCTGCGTGTTCTGCGGGCAGTGCGTGGGGGTGTGCCCTACCAATGCCCTCAAGCCCAAACGTGA
>JAEURM010000312.1 GCA_016789245.1 Anaerolineales bacterium | reverse complement strand
AACTGGATAAAGATTTTGCCGATATGCCGGCAGGCGCGAAGATGCTGATCGCTACGCCAAAAATCGTGGATCACTATGTGCGCCAAATCCCAAAAGGAAAAAGCAGCTCGCTCGCCACCCTGCGCAAAGATTTGGCGGTGGAATATGGCGCGGGCGGGGATGTGTTGGCGCGGCAGTGGGCGCGGCAAGTGGGTGGCGTGAGCGTACTCCCTAAACCCACTGCGGCAGAAGCCCTCACGGCTGTACTTCATGCAGAAGCTGAAGCGGCGTTGGTAGATGCTGTAACGGCTTACGAATTTTTACAGGGTCATCCAGAACTGATATTAGCCGGCCCGCCCGTGGAGCCAGAGCCATACGCGCTAGCAGTAAAAGCTACCAGCCATGAATTGCTCACCGCCATTGAACGCACACTGGCTGAAATGGAAACGGATGGCGCACTAGGTGAACTGCGCGTGAAGTGGTTTGGGGAAGCGGCGAGGTGAGTGTTAGGTGTCGGGTGTCAAAGTGTCCTCCGCCATGATTGACACTCTGACACTTCGACACTCGACACTCAAGGCTTGAGCCACACAAAATTTAGTGTATCCGGCAGGAGAGTGGTTTCTGCCGTAAGGGTTTGGCCTTTGAAGGGCGCTTCAAATTTGCAATAGCCGGCGGGCACATCCGTCATGGCGGCGTTTTCGCCGTAGGCATCATCCGGCGTAACGCCCGGGTCCCAGTAAGTATCCAACACGCGCGGCGCACCATCTGAGCAGGTAAATACTACCCGTGTGCCGGGCAAATGCTGGCCGCGCTCATTAGTAATGCGCACCGCTAACGCCGCTCGGCCAGTGCCGGGCACCAACCACAGTTCTGGGTTGCGTGTACTCCAGTAACTATCACCATTATCCACCCGCACTTCAAAATGCAGATGCGGGCCGTACGCCACACCGGAGGAGCCAACGGTTCCCAGCGTCTCGCCGGTGTTTACGGCTTGCCCGGTTGTGACGAGCACTTGATCTAAATGCCCGTACAACGCAAACACGGGCCGCGCATTGAGCGTTTGCGCCAATTGCAACACTACAAGGTTGCCATAGAAATTAGTTTGCGGGCCAAACTGCCGCTCCGCATCACCCCCGGCGTAATACACCGTGCCCGGCCCAACGGCCACCACTGGCACACCCGTAGGGTTGGCAAATTCCACACCGTGGTGCGTTTCTAATTGATTGTTGAAGGTGGAACCGTAGCGGTAATTGCTGGCGATGAACACGTTACCGCCACCACCAATAGGCCGCGCCAGCCAGAGATGCGGTTCACCAGCAAACAGTTCTGGCGGTTTGGGAAAGCGGCTTAAATCTAAAGTGGGAATAGGTGGTTCTGTAGCCGTTGGCGTGATGGTGGGTGTATCACTGGCGGCGGGCGTGGGTGTGAAAGTAGGCGTGGCCGTGCTTGGCTCCGGCGTGGAGGTGGCTACAAATGGCGGTGTAAACGGTGTTAGCGCGCTCTCGGTGAGAATCTGCGCGACGCGCGTTTGCACAAATTGTGTGCCGCTGGGGCCAGCCGGGGCCGTGGGCGTTTGGGGCGCACAGGCGGCCAGCAATAAGCCGTAAACGGTGAACAGTAAACTGAAGCTAAGTAAATGTTTACTGTTCACTGCCCATTGTTCACTGATTGGGAATAACCAATAACGCATATTACGGTGGCGGTTTAACTGAAAATGTTACCCACGCCAGTTTGCCCGGCTCAATTGTTACCCGTTGTTCATAAAATTTAGTGGTGTTCACGGCCACGCTGTAAGTGCCAGCGGGCAAATCCGTCAGGGCAAAGTTTTCTTGCAGAATATCATCCCCGTTGAGTGTTTCTTGCGCGTAGGTGGTGATGAATTTGTT
>JAEURM010000311.1 GCA_016789245.1 Anaerolineales bacterium | reverse complement strand
ACACGCCGTACGCGCTGGCCAAATCCAGAAGCCGCACCTCGCCGCCACCCAACGCCAACGCCAAACCAAATCGGTCGGCATCAGCTAATGTGGTGAGGCCCATACGGCTGGCGAGGCGCAGAAATGTTGGTAAGCCGATGTGTTCCAGAGTCAGCACGGCGGGCAAATTCAAACTTCCGGCCAAAGCCTCACGGGCAAACACCGGCCCGTGAAAGGCGCGGTCATAATTCTGCGGCACGTAGCTGTAGCCTTCTTTGGTTACAAACGCCGTGCGCACATCTAAGAGAGCAGTGGCGGGAGTGAGCGGACAATCACCAATAACTAATGACTGATTATTGGTTGATGGGTTATTCGTGCCGCACAGTTCCGGTGAAAACGCCGCCGCGTAGGCAATAGGCTTGAGGGCACTGCCCGGTTGGCGCGGAGCGAGGGCCATGTTGATGGCACCGGCGATGTTGGCGTCGCCATAATCGGGCGAGCCAACGAGGGCGAGCACTTGGCCGGTGTGTGGGTCTAGCGCCACCAGCGCGGCGTTGGTGGCGTTGTGCGCGGGGCCGTTACGGTCATCGGTAATTTCTTGCAAGCGGCGGCGGATGATGTTTTCAGCGGTGCGCGTTAAATCTAAATCGAGCGTGGTGGTGATGGTGAGGCCGGAGTACAGCACTTCTGGCCCGTATTTTTGCTCCACCAAGTTCCACACGTAAAAGGCAAAGTGCGGGGCTTCCAACGGAAAGGCCGTGGCGGCAAATTGAAGCGGTTCATCTTTGGCCAGCCGCGCGGCTTCTTCGGTGATATAGCCCTGCTTGGCCAACAAATCTAAAACTACCGTTTGCCGCGTTTGCGCCGCTTCTGGGTACAACAGCGGATCATACCGCGAGGGCGATTGGGGCAATCCGGCTAACAGCGCGGCTTCGGCCAAATCTAAATCTTGCACGCGCTTGCCAAAAAAAGTTTGTGCGGCCGTTTCTGCGCCGTACGCTAAGTGGCCGTAATACGTTTGGTTGAGATACAGCTCTAAAATTTCATCCTTGCTGTACGCCTGTGCCAGCCGCCATGCCAAAATGCTCTCGCGCAGTTTACGCGTCAGCGTGCGCTCGGCGCGCTCTTCCGGGTCTAGCAACATATTCCGCGCCACTTGTTGCGTAATGGTGGAGCCGCCCGCCAGCACTTCGCCACCCGTCAGGTTAATCCACAGTGCGCGCACAATGCCCACCACATCTACGCCCGGGTTGCTGTAAAAGCTGGCATCTTCTGTGGCAATGGTGGCTTGTTGCAAAGTCAACGGAATTTCGCTCAGCGGCACGGTGGTGTGTTTTTGGCTTCCGGAAGGGTCAGCAATTTCGTACAGCAGGCGGCCATCGCGCGCCAGAATTTTAGTGGACGGCGCGGCGAGGTTCTGTGTGAGTTGGTCTAACGAGGGCAGGTCAACCATCAGCCATTGCCAAACGGCAAAGAGCAGAAGGAGGCAGGAAATAGGAAGCAGGAAGAAGAACAGGCGGCGGCGAGACATAGCGCGGCTCACTGGTGAATGAACGGCCAGAAGACGCGGCCAAAAGCCTGAGAGTTCCCAGTTACTCCCCGGCTGGTTTGGTGGGCGGTTGGCCGGGTTGCGTGGGCTGGGTGAGCGAGTGCGGCGTGGGCGCTTTTTTAATGAAGGCGCTAACCGGCTGAGACGGTGTGGCCGGTTGCGTGGGCTGAGTGCCGGGTGGCGTGGCCGGCTGGGTTACATCGGTTGGCCAGTCTCTGGCGGCCCCGGCCGGGCGCACAATCTCAGAGCCAAACGGCGGTGTGAACGATGGTTCTGGGTTGCGGTTTTCAATCAGCGCCGTCACCGCGTCATCTAAATACAAACGCGTGGGGCGCGGGTTACTAAAGGTGGCATCATCCAGCGCG
>JAEURM010000310.1 GCA_016789245.1 Anaerolineales bacterium | reverse complement strand
GTGGAATCTTGAGAAAGATAATGCCAGCCGTGATGGCCAAGCCAAATACGGCAGAAATTGCAAAAACAGCAATGCGTTTGCCAGTCATAGTTGCTCCAAATGATAACGAGTTATGATGGGTGAACAGTTGAGATTTTATTCGATAAGGGCCAAGCCGTCAAAGATGGGGCGGTGATGAGGAGAATAGAAAATGTTTATCGTTCTCCAAAATAAACCGGTTACAACGTACTCAACGCTTCCATATCCACCACCCAGCCTTTGAGGGGCACAGCCAGCCCAGAGTTGGCTGAGGGGCCACGCAGGAGCGCCGCCGGGTCTGGGCTTCGCAGGACGATTTGCCAACGGTATTGCCCAGAAATTTTGCTAAAAAACGCGGGCGCGGGGCCAGCAATATCCGTGTTGGGGTATTTGCCTTCCTTGAGCCGTAACCGTAAATGCGTCATCACCGTCATCGCCTCGCGCTCGGCTTTGGCGGCATCCGCATGGCGGTACAACAGGCGCAGTACGCGGCGGAAGGGCGGCAAGCCCAAATCTTTGCGGTAGGCAATCTCCCGCTGATAAAAGCCAGCGTAATCATGTTGCGCGGCGGCCTGAATCACGTAGTGCTCCGGCTGGTAGGTTTGCAAAATCACGCGGCCACCCAGTAAGCCGCGCCCAGCCCGCCCGGCCACTTGGGTAAGCAATTGAAAAGTGCGCTCCGTGGCACGGTAATCGGGCAGGCCCAAACCCACATCTGCAGAAATCACGCCCACCAACGTTACCATCGGTAAATCCAAGCCTTTGGCAATCATCTGCGTGCCCACCAACACGTTGGCCTGTTGCGTGCTGAAGGTGCGCAAAATTAATTCATGTGCGCCCTTGGTGCGCGTCACATCTCTATCCCAGCGCAAAACGGTGGCCTGCGGAAATTCCGCTTGTACGGCTTCGGCTAATTTTTCGGTGCCCAAGCCAAAAAACTTGATGCGGGCGCTGTGGCAATTGGGGCAATGCTCCGGCTGAGGCTGGCGGTGGCCACAATGGTGGCACGTCAGTTCATGCGCCGCGCCGTGATGGGTGAGCGTGGTATCACAGTTAGGGCATTTCAGCGCTTCACCGCAATCCCGGCAAAACACAAACGTGGCCGTGCCGCGCCGGTTGAGGAACAAAATGGCTTGTTCACCGCGCGCCAGCACTTCCTCCAACTGTGTACTGAGCTTGCGGCTGAACATGGTGAGGTTGCCCATGCGCAACTCTTGCCGCATATCCACAATTTCCACTGGCGGCAAATCAATCATTTGCGTTTCATCACTCACCGTTTGGTAACGCGGTTCAACGTGATACTTCTCCGCTTGCGCTTGTAGTTTGCGCGCATGGCCCATGATGCGAAGCGGCATTTCTAACAACTGGTAATCACCCCGCCGCGCACGGAAGAACGTCACCACATCCGGTGTGGCGGAGCCAAACAAGCACACCGCGCCGAGTTGTTTAGCGTACTGCACGGCGGCCTCCCGTGCATGGTACGGCACACTCTGCGGCGGGTCTTGCTTGTAGGCTTCATCATGCTCTTCGTCTAAAACAATCACGCCAAGATTGGGCAGGGGTGCAAACAATGCACTGCGCGCCCCAATCACAATATCCACCAATCCAAGGCGCGCGCGCCGCCACGTATCGTAACGTTCGCCTTCGTTCAGTTGGCTGTGCCACACGCCCACACGGCCCGGAAAACGCGCGGCAAAACGGCGTACTGTTTGTGGCGTGAGAGAAATTTCTGGCACCAGCACAATGGCGCGTTTGCCCTGTTGCAAGGCTTCTTCCAAGGCGCGTAGATAAATTTCCGTTTTGCCGGAGCCGGTAACGCCGTGCAGTAAAAAAGTAGCCGGGTGCGTGCGCATGGCTAGCCGCACGGCTTCCCACACTTTTTGC
>JAEURM010000030.1 GCA_016789245.1 Anaerolineales bacterium | reverse complement strand
TTGGCTGTTGGGCGCAATAGAAACGGATTTGAAGCGGACGCTATCCAGGCCGCGCGTTGCATTACAAGTGAGGTTAGTGGGAACGTCATACACCTGCTCGCGTTCAATATCATAGGCCAAGCGTGAGCTGATATTGCGTTCATCTACGCGGGTGAGCGCGGCGTACAAGGCCACCCGCCCATCCTCTGCCAGCCGTTGCAAATCTTCTGGTGGGGCGGCGGGCACGCGCACGGTAACAGTGGCGTTAGATTGATTGCTCCCCAACGCGCTCACTGCCGTTTCTAAACCGCCTTCCCACGGTTCTGGATTTACCACCGGCGAAAAATTTCCATCCCACGTGGGATTAACAAAAGCAATTTGCAAAGTGGCCGCCGATGCGGAGGTGAGTGTGTAGGCCACCGTCACTTCAATTTCACCGGCCAGCCAACCGCCTGCCGGTTTGGCCGCAAGGATTTGCACTTGGTCGCCCGCGCCGCTGAAGGCCAACGGAATCCTTAGTGTTTGCCCGGCTTGTAAGTTACTACACTCAGTGTTGAGTTGGTCTCGATTGGCAGTGAGCAAATCTTCTAGCGTCACGCCGAACTGGGTAGCGATGCTTAGGCACGTATCCCTCGCTACTACCGTGTAACTGCCCGCCAACGCGCCGTTGGGCAAACCCGCCAACGGCAATGTAAAGGCATAATCTTTTTGCACCGCCGAAAACAACACCGTAGGGGAAACCGTATCCGCATTACACACAATGGCCAAAAACACAGCTACGCGCCCATCTTGGGCAACGTTGTAAAGCGCCTCCGTGTTGATTGGGCGCATCCGCACCACCGTGGTACGGCGGCCCGCTTCAATTTCCAAACGGGTGAGGCCCTCTACGCCATCCGGCGCAAGGTTGGCGTTGGAGGTGTTCCACGCCGCCGCGCGCTCTGGGCTGGCAAAGCCCACATACAGCGTGGCGCGTTCGGCCATGGCAGGGCTAAAAGAAGAATCAATCAACAAAGATAAATCGAGTGGGCCGGGGGGCAAGGGAATGTGTTGTTCAAACGTGGCGCTGGTGATGGTGGCGAGCGCTTCACCTGCCGCGCCGTCACAGGCAATGGCGGGCAGGGGCGTGAGCTGATTAGCCGAGGCCGTGGCGAGGACGATGGCTTCCGTTGGGGTTGTGGCGGGCTGAGGTTGGCTCAACACTGAAAACATGGCCACCGCCAAGACGAGCATTACGCCAGAGAGTGCCGTGCCCGCTACCCAATTCAAATTTAGACGCGGCCAATTAAATCCAAAGCGCGGCTTGGCGGTGGCACTACCGCTATTCAGCACCCGCGCACGGATGGCGGCTTCGGTGGCCGAGGGCATAGATTGCACTGGAGGCCGCGCGGCCCGCAAACGCGCCGCCAGTTTTAGTTCTGCGTCATCGGTTTCGCCCGCATCCAAGCGGCGGCCCCAATCATTCATTTCATTAGACATGGTCAGCCTCCACAGTTTCTAACTTCTCTATTTCCACCCGGAGCCGTTGCAGGGCGCGATGCACGCGCACGTAAATATTGCTCACCGATGTATTGAGTACCTCGGCCACTTCAGTGCTGGATAAATCTTCAAAAAAGCGCAGGGTGAGCAGTTCCCGGTCATCATCCGGCAGTGCGCCGAACGCGGCGTGCAGAGCATCATGCTTGCCGTTGCGGCTGGGCGCGATGTGCGTTTCTAGCACGCGCCAATCCACATCCTGAGTGTGGCGTTCGCGCCGGTAGTGCCCGTTCAACTCATTGCGTGCAATGCGGTACAGCCATGCGCCAAAGGCCACGCCCTGCCACCGAAAGCGGCCTATGTTTTGCAAAGCCTTCTCAAAGGTGGCGGCGGTTACATCCTGCGTCACCGCACTATCGCCACAGCGGTGATACACAAAGGCATAAATCCGCCGCACATAACGGTCATATAGCCAGCCAAACGCCTGCGGGTCTTTCTGCGCCTGCCGGATAAGTTCCGGTTCATCATTCATAAGCACTAGTTTAATGCGGAACTGGGCGGAATCTTTCAGCTTGGGCAAGGCTTATTCACTGCCACCAGTTGGCCCGCTGGGAGAAACGAGACCGTATCATTTTGTAGACTTTGGCTAATGACCAAGCCCAGCGCCAAAAGACCCTTGCGTTCCATCTCAAACATCCATTTCCTTGACCCGCCCTCCCGCCTCGCCTACAATCTTCACGCACGTCTCATCCTCCTTTTCTCGGAGTTCACATGTCTGATTCTCTCTTCCGTGGCTCTTTACGCGATATTGACCCCGATGTTTATGAACTGGCTCAGATTGAAGCCGAACGTCAGTATCACAAATTAATTCTCATCCCCTCTGAAAGCACAGCGCCGCAAGCAGTGTTAGAAGCGCTGAGCACGCGCTTTCACAATTTGTACGCCGAAGGCTACCCGGATGATGAAACGCGCTGGATGACGGACGGCGAGATTTTGGATTACGAAGCGCGGCTGACGCAGTTCCGACGCTACAGTGACCCGCGCTACTACAAGGGTACTGAGTACGCCAACCTGATTGAATCTCTGGCGCGGCGGCGTTGCGCGGAAGCGTTTGCCGCCAACGGCCTAACGGCGAACCAGTTATATGTGAACGTGCAAGCGCTCTCCGGCGCGCCCGCCAACAACGCCGTGTACAACGCGCTGGTAACGCCGGGTGATACCGTGATGGGCATGAACTTGCTGTTTGGGGGCCACCTCACACACGGCTCAGCGGCTAACCGCTCTGGCAAGTATTACAAGATTGTTTCTTATGATGTGAACCCCGCCACGGGCCGCATTGATATGGATGAAGTGGCGCGGCTGGCGCAAGAGCACAAGCCCAAGATGATTATTGTGGGCTACTCTTCGTATCCGTGGATGGCGGATTTCAAGCGCTTCCGTGAGATTGCCGATTCAGTGGGCGCGTACCTGCTGGCGGATATGGCGCATGTGGCCGGTCTGATTGCGGCCGGCGCGTATCCCTCGCCGGTGGGCATTGCGCACATCGTCACCTTCACCACGCACAAAACGCTCAACGGCCCACGCGGCGCTTGCATCATCACGCATGATGCCGCACTGGCTAAGAAGATTGACCGCGCCGTATTCCCCGGTGAGCAAGGTGGCCCGCACGTGAATGTGTTTGCCGCCCTCGCCGCCACCTTCAAGATTGCGCAATCACCGCAGTGGAAAGAACTGCAACACCAAACGGTGAAGAACGCCGCGCGACTGTGTGAGCGCTTAAAGGCTCATGGGTTTGAAATTCCGTTTGGCGGCACCGAAAGTCACTTGCTCAACGTAGATTGCAAATCTGTAAAAGGGCCGGATGGCACGCCGCTGATGGGTGATGTGGCCGCACGCATTTTGGATAACGCTGGCATTGTGGTGAACCGCAACACCATCCCCGGAGATAAAAGCGCCGTCACGCCGTCCGGCATCCGCATTGGTGCGCCGTGGATTACGCAACGCGGCTTCCGTGAAAAAGAAATTGATGCGTTGGCCGATGTCATTGCGCAGATTCTCAAGGCGTGTGTGCCGTACAAATATCCGGGCCGCAAAGGTGATTTGTTCCGCGCCAAGATTGATTTTGAAACCTTCAATGAAGTCAAACTGAAAGTGCGCGATTTGGCGCACAGCGTGGGCATTGATTTTGAGCCGCCGAAACACGGTTATCCACACTTCTACTTTTTAGATGATGCCGCGCCCAACGGGCCATTTGGTGAAATTGAAGTGGTGGGCGAGCGCGCGGATGAATTTTTGTACTGGGCTACGGCCAGCGATGTGTATGCATTGAAAGATGGCCAAAGCCAAGCCAGCCGCTTATATACGCCTCGCGGCCAAGTGGAAGGCGCGCTCACACGGCGCGGCAACAATTACGCGCTCACCGTTCCCACGGATAAGGCGGTGCTCATCACCACTTGGTTGCGCGATTTATCCGATGGTTTTGTAGCGCCAGATTTGGTGGACTTGCAACGCAAACTCCCCGGCCCAGTAATTGTGCGTGAGGCCAAGCCGGTGGCCGCCCTGCCCAAAGTTGCTGGAGACGGCGTAGACCAAACCAAGCCGTACTTTGTGGGCATGAGCAAGTGGGCCGTGGATACGCCGCCTGCTCTGCCGCAGTTTCAGTGGAAGGAAATAGACAACGCGCCGCTGAAGATGACGCGGCTGAATGAAACGCACCGCGCTTTGGGAGCCAAGATGGTGCCGTTTGCCGGTTGGGAAATGCCAGTGCAGTACACCGGCGTGTTGGCTGAGCACACCGCCACGCGCACCGGCGCTGGCTTGTTTGATGTGAGCCACATGGGCGTGTGGGAAGCGCGCGGCCCGGACGCGGCCGAATTTTTAGACGCAGTGACGGGCAACGAAGCCACCGCGCTCAAGCCGGGCGAAAGCCAATATTCGCACCTGCTAGCGCCCAACGGCCACGTGCATGATGATTGCTACGTGTATTGCTTGGCGCTAGACCATTTCTTAATAGTGGTGAACGCCAGCAATGATGATAAAGATTGGGCGTGGATTACGGCGGTGCAACGCGGCGAGGTGATGATTGATGCCGAGCGGCAATGGGCCACGGCCCCCGGGCGGCACGGCGTAACGCTCCGCAATTTGCGCGCACCGGAAAGTGGCACCGACCAACGCGTGGATATTGCCCTGCAAGGCCCCAAGAGCCGCGAGATTTTATTGGCCCTCGGCGCAGACTCCCATAACAAATCGCTAATCACAAAACTCAAGCGCACGGAAGTGTGCTACGCCACCATCGGCGGATTCGAGCTAATCGTTTCCCGCACGGGCTATACCGGTGAACTGATAGGCTTTGAGTTGTTTGTGCACCCCAGCCGCGTGGTGGAGTTGTGGAGCGCGTTGGTGCTGGCGGGTGCGCAACCGTGTGGCCTCGCCGCGCGTGATTCACTGCGCACGGAGGCCGGTTTGCCGTTGTACGGTGATGAATTGGCTGGCCGCCTAGATTTAGGCGTGGGTGACTCTGGCTTTGATAGCTACGTGAAAGCGCACAAGCCGTGGTTTATTGGCCGTTCGGCGTTCCTTAACCAAGAGCGCGCGCGCAAGCGAGAGGTGGTGCGCTTCCGTTTTACGCAGAAGAGCGGGCGCATGGCCCACAACGGTGACCCGGTGACGGATGCCCAAGGCCACGTGATTGGCGAAGTGACGTGCTGTTCCATTGATAGTGAGGGCTTCCGGCTGGGGCAAGCGCACCTGAATTTTAACGCGGGCGCGGAAGGTGCGGCCATTGCTGTGTGGCAAGGCGCGGCGGAAGCGTTTACCAAAGCCGCACCCAAACCAAGCACTCAGGCCGAACTGGAAGCCGCGCTCACCGCCAGCGGCGTCAAAGTACGCGCGCCCGAAGCGGCGAGTGTAGTGAGCCGTTTTCCGAAGAAAAAGTAGGGGCGCATCGCGATGCGCCCTTACGCCCATACGAAATACGCAATACGCGCTCTATCATCTACATGACTTTATTGTTTCTAGTCCGCCACGCGCGCTCTACATGGAATGCGGAAGGCCGCTGGCAAGGGCAAGCTGACCCGCCGCTGGATGAGTTGGGCAGAAAGCAAGCTCACGCCGTGGCCGCACGCCTGCAAGATGAAGCGCTGGCCGCCATTTACACCAGCCCGCTCCAGCGCGCCAAGCAAACGGCGGAGATTGTGGCCGCCACCTGCCACGCGCCGCTGATAGCCGATAATCGGCTGATGGAACGCAACGTGGGTGAGTGGGCCGGATTAACCTCCGAAGAAGTGAAGGCGCGCTACCCGGATAGCTATAAGCCGGGCTGGTGGACGAAGGGCGCGCCCGGCGGAGAATCTCAGGCGGAGTTGATAGCCCGCGTGGAAGTGGTTTTTAACGAGATTTTGGCCGCCCACCCGGATACTAATATCGCCGTCGTTAGCCATGGCGGCACGCTCAATACCTTCCTCTCCAATTTGTTTGTCAGCCAACACGGCGTTTTTGCTTTTGAAAATGCCAGCCTAGCCCAAGTGCAGGTGCGTGGTGAGAGCGTGCGCCTGCTGAGGCTGGGCGAAACCGCCCACTTAGACGGGCTGGAATAGCCCGTTTGAACTTTTCGCCAGAATGAGAAGTTGATAAAGTAATTAAACTGAGCGTTGAAAAGCACGGCAATCGGGGCTACACTTAGTCCCTACTGTTTGATTACCTCTTGAATGCTTTTTAACAGTCCAGAAAGGACTTTGGTATGGAACAGACGGCCCTCACCCCTAGCACGCCCCCTGCCACTGGGCAACAACCGCCCAAATCCAAGAATGACATTATGAGCCGGCGTAATCGGCCACTGGCCCGCTTGTGGCGCTCCATTCGCTCCATTGCGCCGTGGGCGTTTTTAATTGGCCTCGGCATTTGGTGTTGGGTCAACCCGGTGGTGCTCAACATCACCCTCACCATTCTCGGGTTTGCTTTACGCTTGGCGTTTGCGCTCTTCTTTGCCATTATCCAATTTGTGGCCATCTTCTGGTTTATGAGCCAAACCAAGATGGAAAGCATCCGGCCGGAAGATGCCAAGTCCCTCTCCTTTAAAGATTACTGGGGCCAGCCCAACTTGGTGAAAGTGGTGCGCCAGTGGATTACGCTCCTCTCTGACCGAGACCAGTTTGTGAGCATGGGTGGCCGGTACATCAACGGTATTTTGCTGTACGGCCCGCCCGGCACCGGCAAAACAATGTTGGCCAAAGCCATGGCCGGTGAAGCCGGCATCCCTTTCATCTCCGTAGAAGGCTCTGGCTTCCGTGGCATGTTCTGGGGCGTAGATGTGCTCCGCATGATTCAGTACGTGGGCAAAGCTAAAAAGCTGGCCCGTGAGTATGGCGCGTGCATTGCCTATATTGATGAAATTGATGCGGTGGGCCAAAGCCGGGGCGGCGTGATGGGCGGCGGCAATATGATGGGCATGATGGGTGGTGGAGGTGCCAGCGGCGCACTCACGCGTTTGTTATATGAGATGGACGGCGTGGAAGAGCAAACGCGCTGGGAAAAATTCCGCGCGCGGTGGTACCAGTTCATCGGCAAAGAGCCGCCCAAGCGCAACTGGCATGTGCTCTTTATGGGTTCCACCAACCGGCCAGATGTGTTGGATGCCGCCCTGCTCCGCCCGGGCCGGTTTGATATGAAGATTCAGGTAGACCGGCCCGATAAAGCCGGCCGCCGCGAAATCGTCCGGGGCTATCTCAAACGCATCAGACACGATGAGACGGTGAACATTGAAGCGATTGTGGAAGATACACCACGCGCCACGCCGGCTAAAATTGCTTCGGCCATCACCAAAGATGCCGTGCGGATTGCTATGTTCAAAGGCCGCAATGCCATTGCCCAACGCGATATTGACGATGCTTTGCAAGAGCAAGCCTTAGGCATTGAACAGCCGATTGAAGAATTTGACCCCGAGCAACGGCGGCAGGTGGCCTACCACGAAGCGGGCCATGCCGTTGCCCAACACTATGTGATGCCCGATCAGCGCATTGTGCGGTTGACGATTGTGCGCCGTGGCGGGGCACTGGGCTACATGATGCCGGTTGACCGCGTAGAAATTTACGCCGAGCCACTGCGCCGCATTGCCGCTGATATTATCGTGGCGATGGCCGGGCATGTGGCAACTAAACTCTTTATGGGCGAATATTGGACGGGCGCAACCGGTGATAACAGCTCCATCCGGAGAAATTTGTGGGCGCTGTATTCCTTTGGCTATTTTGGCCCGCCCGTGATGGGTTGGGAAAACGGTGGCGGTGATGGCATCCCGCCATACGCTGGCCCCATGCTAGAGCGTTTCTGGCGCGTTATGGAAGAACAAACGGAGAATCTTTTGCGGCAACACGCCAATGAAGTGGAAGCCATTACTCAAGCTTTGTTAGAAAAAGATAGCTTAGCCCATGATGAAGTAATGGCGTTGTTAGGTGATAACGGCTGGCAACACAGCGAAACGGCTTTCCCGCCGGAACTGAAGTTGATTGGCTTGCCGCAAGCTAAACCGCTCGTCCTTAGCGCCCCGGCGGCAGTAGCGCCGTCTTTGGCCAAAGCCAAAGATGTGCTGGTGCAGGCCACTACGTTTGATACCAATGGCCGGGGAACTGTGCGGATGGCCGTGCCGCCCACCCCCCAACAAATGGCCGCCCGCCGCCCACCTACGGAGCCTGAGAAATCTGCGGCTGAACCAGCCAAAAACGCCGCCTTGGCTAACGGCCACACCAACGGCCACGGAAGTGAACCGGCCTAACTAAATCAGCCGCTTCCCCATAATTCATCCTTACACTAAAACGCCGCTGAGAAAACTCAGCGGCGTTTTTCTTCGTGTGCCTTTGTGTAATCTTCGTGTCTCTTCGTGGCACCTTCGTATGCCTTTGTGAATAATCTTCGCGCAAATTATTTCCAAGACCAAAATCCCACTTCCCCATCAGCAATGTAGCGCGGCTCTAGTGTGCCGGAAGCATTGAACACAAAAATGCCGGTTGCATCACTATTATATTGTGTGCTCACCACCAAATTCTGGCTGTCCGGGCTCCAAATCGTTAGTGATTGGTGGTATTGATCAAAGTACGGCACCAAATCAAAAAATGTTTGTGTGGGAAAGACAATAGAAATTTCACGGGCACGGCCACTGCCCACATCTAAAACCTTCAGCCGCGAGACGGTACCTTTTTCACCGTTTTCTAGTTCCATCTCACCCAGCGCAAAATACGCCAGCGATTTACTATCCGGCGACCAAAAGAAGGCATACACCTGCTCATCCAGTTTGATAGGGTCTTGTGTGCCCGCCGCATCGGCCACAGTGAGCGGGCCAACTAATTCTTGGCTTTCAATATACGCAATCCGTTTGCCATCCGGGCTCCAGCCAAAAGCAATATCGGAGGTGTAATCCGTAATCTTGCGCGCCTCACTACCATCTAAGTTGGCCAGCACTAAGGATTTATTATCACTGTTCTTGCGCGCCACCAGCACTTGCTCACCATTAGGCGCAAAGGCCGGCGCTTTAAATTCCGCCGGTGTAATGCCTAAGCTTTGCTCAGAAATAGTTTCACCCAATTGCAAAAGGGAGAGGCGGCCCAGCTCGCCATCCGCATGGATTAGCACCGAGCGGCTATCTGGCGCCCACGTCCAGTAGAGGGGCGCGCCGGTATCCAGCGTTTGAAATTCTCCACCAGCCGCTGGCACCAGTCGTAGGGCCAAAGTGCGCGGCGTTTGCGCCAGCACGCCAATCTGCTCACTATCCGGCGCCCAGTAGTAATACACTACGCCATCGCCTTCGTTATAAGCCTCCGTCAGGGCTGAGCCATCTCTTGTTACAGTGAATAAGCTGTTTTTAGTGGGGTTTTGCTCAATATCGGCTTCTAGCATGCTAAAGGCGAGCGTGTTGCCATCTGGTGACCAAGTGGGCAAACGATACAAACGGTAGCCATCACTCCCTGAGCCGGCATCCGTAGTGAGTTGCTGTTGGTTGCCGCCGCCCTGATCAATGGTATATACGTTGCCATCTACACCGATGTAGGCAATCAAACCTGATTTTGGTTCAAGGAATGCGAGGAATTCATCTTGTGGGAGTTTGACGCCCTCCGGCAAACAGGCGCTGAGGCAAAGCGATGCGGCGAGCAGAGGAAGGAGTGCGGAGGATTTGCGAGCCATACTGGGCCGCCTTTCATCAATTGAAAAAGTGTAAAAATTCTAGCACACCGCCTGACACCGCGAGTTTAGAGAATGGATAGGAATACGGCGTTGGTTCAGCCCGCGCGGCCATGAAAGGCTATGCTACAAATGGCACCTACCGCGCAAGATGATTTACTAAGTCAAAAGCACCCGCCTCAGTTGAGGCGGGTGCTTTCTTCAGTTCCCTAGTTTCCGTTTACGCGCGTTATTCCGCCCATGCAGGAATGGGCCGGCAACAGAGCACTAACTGCTTGGCCGCGCTCACTTCATCTAGCCGCGAGATGGGCGTGGTGTGCGGGGCTTGCGTTAGTAATTCTGGTTGCGTGTGCGCTTCCTCCGCAATCTTCAGCATCGCATCCGCAAATTGATCCAACGTCTCTTTGTTTTCCGTCTCGGTTGGTTCAATCATCAATGCCTCCCGCACAATCAGCGGGAAGTAGTTAGTAGGCGGATGGAAACTGTAATCCATCAACCGCTTAGAAACATCCAGCGCGTGCACGCCGGGCACTTCGGCCCACACGCCTTCCAGCACAAATTCATGCTTGCACAGCCGGTCATAGGCCACGTTCCACTTACCGCGCAGTTTGCTCAGCAAGTAATTGGCGTTTAGCACGGCATACTCCGAGTTGCCGCGCAAGCCGCTGGCCCCGTGTACGCGCATGTAAGTGTACGCGCGCACATGCATCCCAAAATTGCCCCAAAAAGCCTTCATGCGGCCAATAGATTTTTTAGGCGTGATAAAGCCGTAATGCGGCGGCTTGCTTTTTTCGCTATCCGGCAGAATGCCCACTACTGGCCCGGGCAGAAAATCTAACAGCCGCGCGGAAACGCCCACCGGCCCGGAACCCGGCCCGCCACCGCCATGCGGCGTGCTGAACGTTTTGTGCAGGTTGTAGTGCAAAACATCAAAGCCCAAATCACCGGGGCGCACAATGCCCACAATGGCGTTCATGTTAGCGCCATCGCCATATACCAAGCCGCCGCAAGCGTGCACGGCCGCCACCACTTCTTCCACGTGCTCTTCAAACAAGCCCAGCGTGTTGGGGTTGGTAATCATCAAGCCCACCACTTCCGCGCCGTGTTCAGCAATGTACTGGTGCAGAGCGTTCAAATCCACATTGCCGCGCGCATCGGAGGGCAGTTCCACCACATCCAAGCCAGCCATGCTAGCGGTGGCCGGGTTCGTGCCGTGCGCCGAGTTTGGAATAAGAACTTTGGTGCGCTTGATATCACCTCGGTCTAAGTGGTAGGCCCGCATCATTAGTACGCCGGTCAGTTCACCGTGTGCGCCCGCCGCAGGTTGCAAGCTCACGCCCGCAAAGCCGCCAATTTCCTTCAGCCACTCTTGCAATTGATACATGAGCATCAGGTTGCCCTGCATGGTATCCGGGTCTTGCATAGGATGGCTGGCCGCAAAGCCGGGCAGGCGCGCGGCATCTTCGTTCACCCGCGGGTTGTACTTCATAGTGCAAGAACCGAGGGGATACATGCGGGTATCAATCGAAAAATTAAGTTGCGAAAGCCGCGTAAAGTGGCGCACCACGCTCAGTTGGTCCACTTCGGGCAAATCCAATTCACTGCGGAGCAAATCCGCCGGAAAGGCCGTTTCCGGCACATCCGCATCCGGCAAACTAATGCCGGTCCGGCCCGGCCGGCTCAAATCATAGATTAGGGGTTCAAGAGACATTACGCCATCTCCTTCAACGCTTCCACCAACTCACTAATTTCTTCACTGGAATTCAACTCGCTCACACACACCAACATGTGTTGGCGCAGGTGGGCATAATCTTGGCCCAAGTCATAGCCGCCAATGATGTTGCGCTCGTTCAGCAAGAAGTGATTGATTTCTTTGACGGGCTTGGGGCACTTCACAATAAATTCTTGGAAGAACGGCTTAGATGTATCCACGCTGTAGCCGGGGATTTCCGCAATGCGTTCCGCGGCGTAGTGGCTCTTGTGCCAACATAGTTCGGCCACCCGGCGTAAGCCCTGTTTGCCTAAGGTGGCTAAATACACTGTGGCCGCAATTGCCATTAAGCCTTGGTTGGTACAGATGTTGGACGTAGCCTTATCGCGTTTGATGTGTTGCTCCCGGGTGGAGAGGGTGAGCACAAAGCCTCGCTGGCCATTTTTATCATGCGCCTCGCCTACCAAGCGGCCCGCCATCTTGCGCACGTATTCTTTGCGCGTGGCAAAAAAGCCTAAATACGGCCCACCAAAAGAAAGCGGCAAACCGAGGGATTGGCCTTCGCCCGTAACAACATCCGCGCCATACTGGCCGGGCGGCTTAAGCAAACCCAGTGAAACCGGCTCGGTGGCCACGCACAGCAGAGCGCCCACCGCATGGCATTTGGCCGCTAAACCGGTCAAATCTTCAATCTGCCCTAAGAAGTTAGGCGATTGCACCACCAGCATCATGGTGTCTGAATCTAATTGGCTGACGAGTTCATTTAGATCCGCACTGGTGGTATGGTCACCCACAACTTTTAGGCCCATGCCTTGGGTATACGTGCGTACCACTTGGCGGTAATGTGGGTGCACCGTGGGCGAGAGCAGAACTTTCTTGCGCTTCTCACGGTGATGATGAAAGGCCATAACCACCGCTTCCGCCACCGACGTGGCCCCATCGTAGTGAGACGCATTCGCCACATCCATTGCCGTCAGCGCACAAATCATGCTTTGGTATTCATAAATGGCTTGGAGCGTGCCTTGCGAAACTTCCGGCTGGTAGGGCGTGTACGCCGTTAAAAATTCGCCGCGCTGAATCATGTAATTCACCACGGACGGGCTAAAGTGCTGGTACGCGCCCGCCCCAAGGAAGCAAGCATTTTTCTGCGCGTGCAAGTTGCCTTCAGAAAGGGAGCGCAGTTCAGCTAACGTTTCCATTTCAGAAAGGCCGGCGGGGATATTGAGTTTAGGGAACCGGTGCTTGGCGGGCACATCGGCAAACAGCTCTTCCACGCTGTTCACGCCCACCGCCGCCAGCATCTCGGCTCGGTCTTGGTCTGTGTGAGGATAGTAACTCCTTGGAGTATTGAGGCACTGGGTGTGAATGATAATCACCCAATCGGCCAATCACTCAATGGTTTAGTGTTTTCGCGCTTCGCAATGCGCTTGGTAGGCGGCGGCATCTAACAGGTTGCTCAAATTGCCGGCATCGGTAATTTCAATTTTCAAAATCCAGCCTGCGCCGTAAGGGTCTTGGTTAATTAGTTCCGGCTTGCTGGCCAGTTCATCATTCACGGCTGTTACTTTGCCCGCCACCGGCAGGTAAACTTCCGAAGCCGCTTTGACGGATTCCACCGAGCCAAACGATTGCCCAGCG
>JAEURM010000309.1 GCA_016789245.1 Anaerolineales bacterium | reverse complement strand
AACTGCTCCAGCGCATACTCACGGATAGTATCTAAAAGAATGAAGCGCGTTTCACCGGCCACCGTTTGGGTGAACACCAAACTATTTTGAGTCAACGCTTCCAACGCGGGCAGAACACCCGCTTCACTTCCGGCCACCGCTTGAATGGCTGGCAATGGGCCGCCGCCCGCGAACACGCCCAAATAGGCAAACACCCGTTGTTCGGGCGCGCCGAGCAATTCATAGCTCCACGCAATCGCGCCGCGCAGAGTGCGTTGGCGCTCCGGCATATCGCGCGGGCCGGTTTCCAGCGCGGAGAGGCGATGCTCCAATTGTTGCAGTAATTCCGCTGGGGAAAGCGAACGGGCGCGCACCGCAATTAGCTCAATGGCCAGCGGCAAATAATCTAGCCGCGCGCACACCGCCGCGATGGCGGCCCGATTGGACTCATTCACTAAAAATTCTGGTTGCAAGGCCCGCACCCGTTCCGCAAAGAGTTGGGCGGCGGCAATTTCACTCAGCGGCCCCAACGCCTGTTGCTGTTCCGCGCGGATGTGGAGCGGGGCGCGGCTGGTGGCGAGCACTTTAACGGCGGGGCAAACGGCCAACAATTCAGCAATAAAACCGGCGGCCTCCAACACGTGCTCAAAGTTATCCAACACCAGCAAAATGTTGTGCGGCTTTAAGTACGCCATCACTGCTTCGGCCAGCGTGCGCCCAGATTGTTCCTTCACGCCCAACGCACTGGCCAACGTAGAGGCCATGTGGCTGGCCTCGGCCACGGGCGCTAACTCAACAAAGTACACGCCGTCTTCAAAATCATACCGGAGCGCGTGCGCGGCCTCTAACGCTAAACGGGTTTTGCCCAAGCCGGGCGGGCCAATGAGAGAGAGGGCGCGCACTTGTGGAGAGCGTAACCGCTGAGTGAGGGCGTGCAATTCCGCCGTGCGGCCAATGAGCGGGTTGGAGGGCAGTGGGCCGCTCACGGGCGGCGCGGCGTACCTGCTCAACGCCTCTGCTTGGCCGCTGTGAATCTGCTCCGCGAGTTTGGCCGTTTCCGCTTCTGGCGCAACACTTAATTCTTGCCTGAGCAAACGCCGCAGTTGCTCATACTGCGCCTCGGCCGCCGCCGGTTGCCCATTAAGCGCTAACAGCCGCAATAACTCCCGCTGGCTGGCTTCGCGTAAATCATCCAGTTCCACCAGCCGCCGCGCGTACTCCACTCCCTCACTGTAATGGCCGCACCACTCCGCGCGCTGAGCCAGCCGCTCCAAGGCGCTCATGGCCCTCTGCCGCAAACGCTCCCGCGCCAACAACGCCCACTCTTCAAACGGCGCACTATCTGCCACTGCCATTTGGTGCAGAAAATCACCGCGATACAGCGCGGCGGCTTGGCGCAACCGTTCGGCACACTCACCACACGTTCGCCAACTGCGGTGCGCGTGCCGGTCAGCTTCCATGAGCAGGATGTTGAACTGATGAACATCTACGCTGAGGGCGGCTTCGGGGTTAAGCTCCACACTCTCGGCGCTGGTGAGCAACCATTCCGTTTCAGGTTCAGCGCCATTGAGTGCATCCCGCAAAGAAGAGAGCACTTGGGTGAGGTTACGCCGCGCGGCCCGTTCCGGCAGTTCCGGCCAGAGCAGGGCGCACAGTTCGGCGCGGGTGTAGGGCTTCCGCGCCTCGGCGGCCAAATACGCCAGCAAGGCCCGCGCCTTGTTGTATTTAAACTCACTTACTGGCGTCTCATCCACTGTTACCCTCAGCGGGCCAAGCAGGGAGATGGCTAACTTGGAAGGCATAAAATCGGACTGATTAGGCGAATTATAGTCCTCTCCTCCACTTTTGCCGCTCTCGCACTTCTCTCGCACCCCTCTCGCATTGGTTTGTTATTTTCTTGCGTATGAACGGCGCACTGAACTACCCG
>JAEURM010000308.1 GCA_016789245.1 Anaerolineales bacterium | reverse complement strand
CCTTGGCCAATATCCGCCGCAAAGCAAATGACTTGCGCGCCCGGATACTGATGCTTGAGCCACGGCACAATCACGCTGGTATCTAGGCCGCCTGAGTAGGCGAGGACGATTTTGTTGATTTCTGACATGGTTGCTCCTTTGAAAACGGATGGAACGGTTAAGGACGGATGAAGCGGATAAGTCTGTCACTGCGAGCGAGCAACGCGAGTGAAGCAATCTCCTAACTTTAGGAGATTGCTTCGCCGCGACAGGCGGCTCGCAATGACAAGCGAGTTTTGCTCACTCCGCTTTGATTCTGTACCAATAGCGATAACTTTCTTGAAAGCCAAATTTGCCGTATAGGCTGAGCGCGGCGGGGTTGTTGGCCATCACTTGCAAGTAGGCCGAGTGTGCACCGTGAGTCTGCGCCCACGCCAGCAAGCCGCTCACCAGTTGCTCGCCGTAGCCCTGCCGCCGAAAATCGGCGTGCGTCACAATATCATACAGACCCACGTAACCGGCTTGCACAACGCCCATGCCGCAGGCTACGGCTTGCCCATCTTTTTCAATCAGTGCAAAACCGGCGGCGGGCACAAGGTTGCCCAATATCTGCCGCAGGGTGGGTTGATGCTGTGGCGCCAGGCCGCTGAGTTGCGTGAACGCGGTGAACCACGCTTCGGTAGGGTGTGGGGTGATGGTGCCGTGCGGCTGAAACTGAGTTGAGAGCGTGAGCGTTTGCACCAGCGTTTCTTTTTGGTGGGCGTAGCCGTGCGCGGCCAACGCGTCATCCAAGCCGCTGGGGTGCGCGGCGGCGGTGAGTTTGAAGGCCGGCGTCAGGCCACGCGCGCGGTAAAGCTGTTCCGAGTGCTCAATTTTTTCCGCAAATGGGCGTGTACCAATATACAGCGGCCACACGGAGTTGGCGCGGCCGGTGTAGCCGTTGGCAAAACGCAGAAGCCAGCCATCCCATAGCACCGTTTGCAAGGCGGGCAGGGCGTTGGCGGAGAGTTCTTCTAGGAGGGTAATCATCATTTGAAAACGGTGGCAGATAAATCTGCACCAACATGTGGCGAAGCCCGCCGACGCGGGCTATGCATATAGCCGCCGTAGGGCGGCTTTGCCATGCCTGCGCCAGTGGCGCTCGGCATAGGTGTGTTGCCGCGAATTTATTCGCCGGCGCACTTACCAAAACAAAAACGCCCTCCGGTGGGAGGGCGTTGCGGGTGTGAAACCTAAACCTGAGTGCGCGAACAGCCAACCTACCGTGATAGACGGAAGGAAAAACGACGGCTGTTACGACGAAACAGTTGAAACATCTTACCTTGAACTTTAACGGCGCGGTGCGTTTGGGTCAATGGGCGAAGTGCCAAAAAACCGGGCGGAAAGTTGTGATGTGTGAGTCAACGAATGGAAGGAGCGGATATTTCCGTTTCATCCGTTCAATCCGTTGATAAGCGGGTCTGTCTAAGCAACGCCATCAACATTTCATGCACCGCAATTAGCGCCACGGCCAGCGTTACCAGCACCACGCCCACCATTTCTAGCGAGAAGCGCTCGGCTAGCAGGCCGGTGAGGGTGGGCAAGCTGAGGATGCCCAGCATGGCGGCCGTAGTTTGGAAGCCCACCAAGTGCTGAGAGTTGGCCTCCCCAAAACGGCGCGGCGTGAGAGACATGAGGCAGGGGAAGATGGGCGCGAGCGCAAACCCCAAACCAATTAGCCCAACGGCGGTGAGCGGCGTGGAAAATGTTTGCGCTATCAGGCCCGCACACGCAATGGCCAGCACCATGCTCCAGCGCAGAACGCGCTCCGCGCCGGCCCGCTCCACAATAAACCCAAACGCAAAGCGCCCGGCCGCGTGGCAGGCCCAGTACGCGCTCACCAATATGCCCGCCGTGGCAATATCCAGCCCGCGTGATTCCGTGAGCAGAGAAA
>JAEURM010000307.1 GCA_016789245.1 Anaerolineales bacterium | reverse complement strand
GGGTGAGGGAGAACATGGGGGGGATTATAGAGCGGTTTTGCCTATAGTTCTTTAAGCACTCCGAGGTCTGTGCGTTATAATTCCCCTATCTCTAATTCATAAACTTTATCTTAGGCAAGTTCACCCGATGTTCAACGCAAGCATCGGGCTGAAATAACGAAGCCGCCTGAAAGGCGGCTAAACCCAAGAAGATGCCTTCATCTTCGGCCCGCTTTAGCGGGTTCGTTATTTCCGTGCTGGTAAAGCGAGCTAATCAATTCATTAATTATGCCTCCTACTACTTCCGAAGTTTCCCTCGGCGAGTTAGCTCGCCTGACGTTTCCCAAAGGTACCCAACTGCCGCCGCCCAACCAGCGAGACCGCCAAGTGCGCTGGACGGTGATGGCGGGCAGTGGCGTAACGCCGCAAGCCGGTGATTTAGTGTTATGCACCGCCGCGCCCACACGCAAAGAACTGCAAGCGTGGGCGGAGGCTGGCGTGGCTGGCTTAGCCATTGTGGCCGGCCCCAAGCCCACTGCCAAAGATACATTGCCAACGGTGGCTCTGCCGGCCTCAGCTTCTCTGCGTGATATTCAACGCGCCGCGCTGGAACTCATCGTCAATCGGCAGGCTTACCTCATCAACCGGGGTGGTGAAATTTACCAAACGCTGGCCCGCCTCACAGTAGAGGGCGCGGGCTTGGCGGAACTGGCGCGGGCCATGAGTGAACTCACCAGCAAGACCGTGCTAGTGCAAGATAAACGGCTGATTCCTTTAGCTGAAGCCGTAACACCAGCTCTGGCCTCCAATTGGGCCGAAGCCCTCAGCGCCCTCACCGCGTGGACGCAATTGCCCGATACTCTGCGTGATAGGCGGCAGGCGGCGGCTGTGGGCGGCTGGCGAGACCAAAGCCTGCCGAACGGCCTCAACCGCCTCGTGTGCCCCATCATTGCCAAAGGCATGGCGCGCGGCTTCCTCAGCATTGTGAGCAAGCCCGGTGAATTGGATGCGCTTGACCAATTGGTAGTGGAACACGGCGCGGCGGCGTGTGCGTTGGAAATGGCGAAGGCCAAAGCCGTGAGCGAAGCTGAGAAGCGCGGCCACGGTGATTTTGTGGATGCGGTGCTGGTGAGCAATGTTTCGCTGGAAGAGCTTTTGCGCTGGGCCAAACGCATTGGCTATGATGTGGAGCCACCGCACACGGCGCTGGTGTGGCGCTGGGGTGGCAAAGAGTCGCCCAGCTTGCGGCGTTTAGAAACCATCGTCAATCAAAGCGTTGCCAAACTCGGCCTCAACGCTCTTGTGCGCCCGCGTGATAATGAAGTGGTGGTGTTCTGCGCCGTAGCGGATGATGGCCGCCCCAATGTAGCGCTCAAACTAGCAGAAGCCGTGAACCGCTCCACCGTGGAAGAATATCCCACCACGCCGGCGTATGGCGGGATTGGCCGCACGGCGGCGGATTTGCAAGATTGGAAAGATTCCTACCGTGAAGCCTCGCAAGCGCTTTCTATGGCCACGCGGCTGAACGAGAAGATGCCACTCTTCTTTGGAGATTTATCGGTTTATCGTTTGCTCTTCCAATTGGAAAATAATGAGGAACTAGAAGCCTTCTGCCGGGAAGTGCTTGGCCCGCTGATGGATTATGAAGGCGCGGGCGATTTGCTGGAAACTTTAGACGCGTTTTGTGACCGGCTGGGCAACCTTAGCCAAACGGCGGAAAAATTGTTCATCCACCGCAATTCCTTGTTGTATCGCATGGAGCGCATTCAACAGTTAGCCGGCATTGATATGAATAATCCGGATACGCGCCTCGCCGTGCATCTGGCGTTGAAAATCCGCCGTATGTTGCGCCCCGCACCCAACAAAAAAGCCGCCTTCACTTCATAACTCATGCTCACTGAAACTGTTCATTTCCCTTCCGGTGCCACCCAACTGCAAGCGT
>JAEURM010000306.1 GCA_016789245.1 Anaerolineales bacterium | reverse complement strand
CTTTCACCGTGCCCGTAATTTCCACGCGGCCCCGTAAATAGCTAAACGGCACCGGGCTAAAGATTGCCACGTTGCCAGCCGGCAAGCACTCCGCGCCAATCGGATCATATTCCACTGGCGGCTGGGGGATGTTGGAGACTTGCGCCCACTCGGCGGCCTCCGGCGGCAAAACTTCAAAGATGCGTTCATCAATGAGCGCCGGAGCCGTGCAGGCCGTGGCGCGTTTGCCGGTTTCACGGTTCACGGCCACCGGTTGCCACACGTTATCTTCTGAAGTTGGCTCATTGCCTTGCAGGAAAATTTCCTCCCGCGTGGAAGGGCAATATTGAGTAGGCAGAAGGCCGGACGGCTCACACACTTTGGCGCGGACAATGCCGGGCGGCACCTCCCAACCCACCACGGGTAAGTTTTGCGCGGCATACGTCATCAGTGCATTCCAAATGGGCGCCGCGCCCGCCACGCCGCTCACACCCGCCATCTCTGAATTATCCGAATTGCCCACCCACACGCCCACGGCTAATTGTGGCAAGTAGCCCACCGTCCAGTTATCACGGAAATCATTGGTGGTGCCCGTTTTCACGTCAGCCTCGCGGCCCTTAATCAGCAGTGCGCTCTCACGCCCAAAGGCCGGCGTGCGGGCGTTGTTATCTGAAAGCACATTGGTAATGAGATACGCCAACTCTGGGCTGAGGATGGGTTGCGTTTCCGGCGCGGCGTGAGCGTAAAGCATTTCGCCGGAGCGGTCACGGATTTCCAAAATGCTTACCGGGTTAAGTTGGCGGAAGCCGGGCCGCACTTCATCCGTCGGCACACTCTCGCCTGCCATTACGCCATTGTTGGCAAACACACTGTAAGCGTACGTCATATCCAGCAAGCTCACCTCGCCGCCGCCCAACGAGAGCGCTAAACCATATTGCCCGGTTTCTAAAGTGTTGAGGCCTAAACGTTGCGCCAGCCGCACCACATTATCTACGCCCACGCGATTCATCATTTCTACAGCGGGGATGTTGTAACTGCGCGCTAACGCGTGCCGCATACTCACTGGCCCGTGAAACTTTCGGTCATAGTTCAGCGGTTCGTACGGCTCACCAGAGGCGGTGGGGAATTGCGTGCGCACATCCAACAGCATGGTGGCCGGTGAAAAGCCTTGCCGGAACGCTTCTAAGTACGTAAACGGCTTAAAACTAGAGCCGGGCTGGCGGCGGCCATCTACGGCCACGTTGAAGTTGCCAGCGATGGCAGTGTTCCAATAATCCATAGAACCTACCAACGCCAGAATCTCGCCGGTGCGTGGGTCCAACATTACCACGGCGGCATTGGTAACGTTGCGTGGTTCCGTCTCAGAACTGGGCGGGAGAAAGGCGGCGGCTTCACAGCCCATGGGTGAGGGTGAGCCGTTCAACCTTGAAACTTGCACTTGGGTCACACACTCGGCTTGTTTTTGCAAACTCAAATCTAGCGTGGTCTTAATCGTCAGCCCGCCGCGGTTCATCAAATCTTCTCCGGCGTAATCCAGCCGGTTGAGCAACTCCACCGCCTGTTGGCGCACGTACACACTGAAGTGCGGGGCCTGCACATCAAAACGCTTCACTGGCGGCTGAATATTGAGCGGCGTGTTTTGGGCGGCTTCCGCTTGCGCGGTCGTGATGAAACCCTCGCGCGCCATCACTTCTAACACTAACGCCTGCCGTTGTTTGGCTTCCTCCGGCGCATCGGCGGGGTTGAGGCCTGGGTTTTGTGGAATAGCGGCCAGCATCGCGGCTTCGGCCAAGTTCAATTGCGCGGCGTGCTTGCCAAAGTACACCAGCGCGGCGGCGTCCAGTTGTCCGCGCCGCAGCAGCAGCAGTGCGCCCAGCACACACAGTGCCACCACCGATTCGGCATTGCCTCGCGTGGACACATTCACCACCAGTGGATTCAGCAGCCA
>JAEURM010000305.1 GCA_016789245.1 Anaerolineales bacterium | reverse complement strand
AAGAATTGCGTGCCTTGCCGCAGGAAGCTGGCGTAGTCATCACTGCGCACATCCACCACCAAATCTTGCCCCAACTGCGTTAGCGCCGCGCGGCCTTGCCGCAGAATCAGCGCCCCCACCAAAATCAGGCTCACCATCAAAATCAGCAGAACCACTGCGCGCGCCGTTTCGGCGGTGGGCAAAATGGGATTGAGCAGAGTGAGCAGGAACTGATCAAATAGGGAAGGGTTGAGCGGGCCGGGCGGCAAAAGTGGGATGAGCCGCGCGGCGAGTTGGATGATGAACATTGCGCCAGCCACCGTGGCAAAAGCGCCCCACCAGCGTGGGCGCTGGCGGCCTGTGTACGCAAACAAACGGCGGAAAGAACCGGGATGGGGAGTCATATCAAAAGGATTTCACCACGAAGGAATGAGAAGAAAGGGAACAAAGGGGAAAAGGGAAACCAATTAACTTTCTTCGTGCTCTTAGTGTCTTAGTGGTCAAGAAACCTCGTCAAGGCAACTTAATACTTTGCACGGAGTTATCATCAAAATTGCTAATCCACAGCTTGCGTTCATCGGCGGCGTAAATGATGCGGAACGGGCCGGGGTTCACCGGGATGGGCGGTGAAACGGCGCCGCTCACTGGGTCAATGGATTGCACTGTGTTATCGCGGAAGTTGGCCACCCACACATGCTCGCCATCAAATGCCAAGCCGCTCGGCCCGGCACCCACAAACACCGTATCCGTCACCACGCCCTGTACCGGGTCTACAATCGAGATGGAGTTATCTTCAAAGTTGGCCACCCACAGAGCGCCGTTTACAAACTCCATGCCGCCCGGGTTAGTGCCCACCGGAATGGGCGCTGAAATGGCCTGTGTGACGGGGTCCACCATCAACACTGTATTGCGTGAGGTAGCAATCCATAATTTGCCACCGGCGGCCAGTAAATTAAACGGCCCCACGCCTAAGGGAATCTCGGCGCTCACTCTAAAAGTACGTGGATCAATCGATTGCAGGCTATTGCTACCACTATTGATAAACCACATGCGGGCCGTAATAGGCTCAAACACAATTTCGCGTGCGCCCCGGCCAATATCAAGGGTGATGGGGCCAGAAGCTTGCCGTGCGCCCGGATTGATGGTTTGCACACTGCTGTTGGTGCCAGAATTGGCCACCCACAATTGGTTGCGGCTATCAAATGCTAAGCCGCGCGGCAGTTGGCCCACATTAATGGCCGGCAGGGCAGCGTTGCTGGTGGTGGCCACCGGCTGAACCGTATTGGCATCTACATTCGCTACCCACAGCACACCGTTAGCGTACGCCATAGAACGCGGGTGAATGCCTAATTTAATTGCGCCTGTCAAATTTCCGGCGGCTAGGTCTAAAGCGCGGAGGGTATTATCACTAAAATTAGCCACCCACAGCCGTTCGCCGGCAATCGCTATGGCTTCTGGCAAGCGGCCAGTAGAAAAGATAGCGCCGGATTGCCGTGAAACGGTGTTCAGCACGGTTACCGTGCCGTTGCCTTGGTTGCCAATCCACAATTGTTCGCCGTTGATAAACAAATCACCGGGCCGTACTAGTGAAGCTGGTTTCACAATATCCGTGTTCGTCACCCGCCGCGTGCCCAACGTATCCACCGCCATCAAATTGCTATCATCTTGGTTGGCCACCCACAATCGTTTATTCAAGTTATCCCATGCTAACGCAGTGGGCCGCGCGCCCACCGGCACGGTGTAAATCACTTGCGTGCCAATGGGGTCAATGCCCATCAAGTTGTTATCGTTGCGGTTGGCCACCCACACCACGCGGCCATCATACGCCAAAGCCCACGGGCGGTTCCCCACCGGCAAACTGCCCAGCAAATCGCCGGTTTCGGGATTAAACACTTGCACTGTGTTGCTAATTTGGTTCACCACCCACAACCGCCGCTCGGCCAGCAAAA
>JAEURM010000304.1 GCA_016789245.1 Anaerolineales bacterium | reverse complement strand
TTCTCTTTCTTTTGGAGGCCAGTATGCTGAAGCCTTATATTGCCAAAGCCATCAACCAACAAGATTTGAGCGCCCTTGAGGCGGAACATGCGATGAACGTAATTATGACCGGGCAGGCCACACCCGCGCAGATTGGCGCGTATTTGGTGGCGCTCCGCATGAAGGGTGAAACGGTGGAAGAGATTACGGGCTCCGCGCGCGCGATGCGGGCCAATGCGGTGCCGGTTCCGTTAGCGCCGCGTGGCCCACAGCCGTTGTTTGATACGGCGGGCACGGGCGGCGATGGCGCACACACGTTCAACATTTCCACTGCCGCCGCGTTTGTAATTGCCGGCGCAGGCCGCAGAGTAGCCAAGCATGGCAACCGCGCCGCCTCATCTCAGTGCGGCAGTGCCGATGTGTTAGCCGCGCTCGGCATTAGTTTAGATTTAACGCCCGAGCAAGTGGGTGGCGCGATTGATGAAGTGGGCATTGGCTTCATGTTTGCGCCCAAATTTCACCCGGCGATGAAGCACGCCGTTGGGCCGCGCAAAGAAATTGGGCAACGCACCATCTTCAACGTGCTTGGCCCGCTCACTAATCCGGCGGGTGCGGATGTGCAACTCATCGGTGTGTATCATCCCAATCTCACTGAGCCGCTGGCGCGCGTGTTGGCTGAGTTGGGTTCCAAAGCCGCGTTGGTGATTCACGGCGCGGGCGGCACCGATGAATTGAATCCGTGCGGCCTAAACCGCGTAAGCCATTTGCAAAATGGTGAAGTGAAAACTTACACGCTGGAACCAGCGGATTTGGGCTTGCCACGCGCCACCGTGAATGAGTTGAAGGGTGGCAACCCGGATGAAAGCGCGGTGATGATGCGTGAATTATTGAGCGGCCAGAAAAATGGCGCGCGCCGCGATGCGATTTTGCTCAACGCCGCCGCCGCGCTGGCGGCTGAAACCGGTGATTTCCAAGCGGCGTTTGGGGAAGCCCAAGAGGCGTTAGGTTCTGGCGCGGCGCTAAAGAAGCTGGAAATGCTGATTGAGTATAGCCAAGCCCATGCGCCCAAACTTGGTGAACAGTAATTTGCTATGAGCAATCGTCTGTTAGAAATTTTGGCGCACAAGCGCACCGAGATTGCGCGGCTAAATTTGCGCGAACAAATGGCCCGTGCCAACGATGTGCCGCCGCCGCGCGATTTTCTCGCTTCTCTTAGCGGGAGAGGTGGGCCAGTGAAACTCATCGCCGAACTCAAACGCGCCTCGCCCTCGCGCGGTTTGCTGGCCCCGCACCTGAACATGGCCGAGCTGGCGCAGATTTATATTGAGAACGGCGCGAGCGCACTTTCCGTGCTGACGGATGAGAAGTTTTTCTTGGGTGAACTCAGCACGCTTCACGCTTTACGTTTCACGCACAATATGCCCCTGCCGCTTCTGCGCAAAGATTTTATGCTGGAGCCGGTGCAAATTTATGAAGCGCGAGCTAATGGCGCAGACGCAATTTTGTTAATTGTGGCCGCGTTGGAAGATGCCAAACTGCATGAACTGCACGCACTGGCGTTGGCGCTTGGCCTCACCGCGTTGGTGGAAGTACACACGGCGGCGGAAACTGAGCGGGCGTTGAAAATTCCAGCCGTGCGGCTCATCGGCATCAACAATCGGGATTTAACCACGTTCAACATTTCTCTAGCCACCACCGCGCAACTGCGGCCCCTCATCCCAAGTGGAATTACAGTGGTTTCAGAATCTGGCATCTTCACCGCCGAGCACGTACAGCAAGTGGCGGCGCTGGGTGTGGAGGCTGTGTTGGTGGGCGAGGCGTTGGTGACGGCGCCGGATATTGGCGCGAAAGTGTGGGAATTGAGCCATTTTGTTATTGAGTGATTGGACGATTGCAATCACCCACTCACGCAATCGTAAAAACGCCCAATGCAAGTTAAGATTTGCGGCCTGACGAGAAT